>NZ_LSKG01000013.1:0-43551 GCF_001557005.1 Sphingomonas sp. CCH15-F11
GGCCTGGTGGCTCGGCGGGGTCGAGCCGATGTGCGGCGTGACGATATTGCCGAGGCGACGTCCCGAACGCGCGCCGGAAGCGGGTGGAGAAATAATAGGGACTCGCGAAACCGGATCGTGCCGCGACGACCGCAAGCGGCGCGCGGGTGGATTGCAGCAGTCCGGCCGCGTGCATCAGGCGGGCGCGCTCGACAAAGGCCTGCGGGGTCGTGCCAAGCTGCGCCTGGAACATCGCGCTCAGCCGCGACCGCGACAGCCCCGCCAGCGCGGCCAGTGCCGGGCCGTCGAGCCGCGCGGCCGGGCTGGCCTGGACATGGTCGATGACGCGGCGCAGCCGCGGATCGACCGTCGCCTCGGCCGTGCGATCGGCGGCGTCGATCAGGACGCGTTCGAGCCGGTTCATCGCGTCGAGCCGGCCAAGCGCCGTGCCGTCGAGCGCGCGCGCCAGCCCCGACAGCTGCGGCCGCAGCCGCGCGAGCAGATCAGGCCGCCGCAGCCGCATGATTCCGGGGGCAAGCGCCGGCCAGGCCAGCCAGCGCAACCAATCCTCGCGCGGCTGGAAATGAACCCACACGTTGCGCCACGTTCCGGAATCGTCGCGATGGCCGTAATCCTGCGGGGACCCCGGACGGAAAAGCAGAAGATCCCCCGGTTCCAGGGTATGGCGCACCCCGTCTGCGCGGACGAAGCCAGCGCCCGCCAGCGTCGCCACGAGCAACCAGTCGCGGGTGCCCGTCGGCCGCACCGCGCGCGAGACGACACCGGGGCGCTGGCGCTGATCCCCCGCCAGGATCGGCGCGGCGGGCGGATCCGTCGGCTCTGCCGTCACACGCAGGCACTCATTCGGCGGCGACCGCGCGCGTCTCGCCATAGCCAGGGGTCACGCCCGGAATGCGCGGCGGGATCGGCTGAAGGATACGGCGCCGCGCCGGCGTCAATCGCGCGAGCAGGTCGTCGCTGTATCGGAAGCCGTGCCGCGTCGCGCCCCAGGCCGGGCCGTAGCGATAAATGACCACACGGCGATCGCCAGCATTGGTGCGCCGCGCCGCGCCATGCGCGATCGCATCGACGAACAGCAGCGCGTCGCCAGCATTCAGATGGACCTCGATCGCGCCCTCAACCGTCTCGTCCTCGTCCTCGCGACGCGAATCGAACGTGCGGGCGAAGACGGGGTGGGCGATATTGCTCTTGTGGCTGCCCGGCAGCACGCGGGTCGCGCCGTCGCCCGGCCCGATGTCGGTCAATGCCAGCAGGATATTGACCTGTGCACAACGGAACTGCCCGTTCACGAAGCGGAACTGGTTGCGCACCACGCCGTCCTGTCCGCCCGAATGCAGCGGAAAGTAGCCGCCGGTCCGCCGGACCGATGCGAAACATTCGTCGATGAACAGCCCTTCGACATAGCTGCCCTGTTCCCCGCAATAGCGCGCGACCCGGTCGATCCAGGCGGGGTGATCGATCAGCGCCTCGAACGGCGACCCGGCTTCGACGATATTGTGCAGCTCGACCCCGGCATGGCCCGAATTGTCGAGCCGCTGGACATTGCCCCACCAGTCGCCGCTGGCCAGCTGCGGAAACGCGTCGAACGCGCGGTTCAGCTCGCCCAGCAGATCCGGCGCGATCGCGTTGCGCAGCACGAGATAGCCCTGCAGGTCGAACGCGAAATCCTGGGCATCGTGCGCGGTCGGTATCATCGGAGCATCCTTATCGATTGTCGCCAGTCTAAACCGGCGCGGTCCCGGCGAAAATCGGGCGTTGACGCAAAGACCTTCGATATCGTCGCATGACTCAGCGGATGTGGAATGCGGCCTGTACGAGCCGGGCGGTATAATCGGTCGAGGGTCGCTCCAGCACGTCGCGTGTCGTCCCCTCCTCGACGATCCGGCCGTCGCGCATCACGATCACCCGCTGGCACAGCGCGCGTACCACCCGAAGGTCGTGCGAGAT
Source organism: Sphingomonas sp. CCH15-F11 (assembly GCF_001557005.1). Classification (NCBI taxonomy): domain Bacteria; kingdom Pseudomonadati; phylum Pseudomonadota; class Alphaproteobacteria; order Sphingomonadales; family Sphingomonadaceae; genus Sphingomonas; species Sphingomonas sp. CCH15-F11. The sequence goes on from NZ_LSKG01000013.1 coordinate 1,948, forward strand.
GAAGAGGTAGCTCAGCCCGCGTTCGCGCTGGAGCGTCCGCAGCGTGTCCAGAATCTGGGCCTGGACCGACAGGTCGAGCGCCGATGTCGGCTCGTCGAGCACGAGCAGTTCGGGCTCGACCGCGATCGCGCGCGCGATCGACAGCCGCTGGCGCTGGCCGCCCGAAAATTCGTGGGGGAAGCGGTTGAGGATATCGGTCGGCAACCCGGCGGCGACCAGCGCGGCCCTGACCCGATCGAGCCGATCGGCGGCACTGTTGCCGATCCGGTTGACGATCAGCCCCTCCTCGACCAGCGCGCGCACCGACATGCGCGGGTTGAGCGAGGCGAACGGGTCCTGCAGCACGATCTGCATCCGGGTGCGCAGCGGCCGCATCCGCCGGCGGTCGTGCCGGTGGATCGCTTCGCCCGCAAAACGGATTTCGCCGCCGCTGGCCTCGATCAGGCGGGTCAGCGCCAATGCCAGCGTCGTCTTGCCGGACCCCGATTCCCCGACGATACCGACCGCCTCGCCACGCGCGACCCGAAGGTCGGCGCCATGGACCGCGATCGTGGGTTCGGACTTGCCCCGGCCGGGAAAGGCGATGCGCACCGCCGCCGCCTCGATCAACGGCGCCCCGGGGGCGACGGGGTCGGCAGAGCCGGTCGGCTCGGCTGCGAGCAGCTGGCGCGTATAGGGGTGCTGCGGGTTGGCGAACAGCGTGGCGGTGTGTCCCTGCTCGACCAGCGCGCCGCGCTGCATCACCGCCACGCGGTCGGCATAGTTGCGCACCACGGTCAGGTCGTGAGTGATGAGGAGTACCGCAATGTCGTGTTCGACCTGAAGCGCGCGGATCAGCTCGAGAATCTCGGCCTGGACGCGGACGTCCAGCGCAGTGGTCGGCTCATCGGCGATCAGCAGGCGCGGATGATTGGCCAGCGCCATCGCGATCATCACGCGCTGGCGCTGGCCGCCCGACAGTTCGTGGGGATAGCGGCGCAGCATCGCGGACGGATCGGGCAGCTGCACCTGCGCCAGCAGCTCGGCGGCGCGCGCCAGGGCGGCGGCTTTGCGCAGCGGCTGATGCGCACGGATCGCTTCGACGATCTGGTCGCCGACCCGATAGACCGGGTTGAGCGAGCTCATCGGTTCCTGAAACACCATCGCGATCGATCGCCCGCGCTCACGGCGCATCCGGCGATCGTCGGCGATGTCGAGCGGCTGGCCCTCCAGCATGATGCGCGTGTCGGGCGAGATGCGCGCATTGCGGCCCAGCAGGCCCATCAGCACGCGGGCGGTCACCGACTTGCCCGACCCCGATTCGCCGACCAGCGCCAGCATCTCGCCGCGGCGGATGTCGAGGTCGACACCGCGCACCGCCGCCACCTCGCCCCCTTCGACCCGAAAGGTCACGCCGATGTCGCGCGCGCTCAGCAGCGGCGGGGGATCAATAGGGATCGACGGCATCGCGCAGCGCATCCCCGACAGCGTTGAAGGCAAAGACGGCGACGAAGACGAACACCACCGGAAACAGGATGAAGGGGTATGAGCCGATCGCGGCATAGCCGCTGACATCCTGGAGCATCAGTCCCCAGGAGATCATCGGCGGCTTCACCGCCAGGCCCAGAAAGCCCAGGAAGCTCTCCAGCAGGACGACCGCAGGCAGGGTGAGCGTGAAGCTGACCAGCAGATGCGACATCAGATTGGGCGCGATGTGGCGCAGGATGATCCGCCGGTCGCCGGCCCCGAGCGCGACCGCGGCGCGGACATAGTCCATCCGCGCCAGGGTGAGCGTCTTGCCACGGATCTCGCGGCTCAACCCCGCCCAGCCGAGCACCGACAAGGTCAGGATGAGGATGGCGACGAACAGCCCGGACGATACGGTCACCGGGATGAGTGCCCCGAGCGTGAGGTAGAGCGGCAGCTGGGGGAAGGCGAGCAGGAAGTCGACGCCGCGCTGGATCCAGCGATCGACCGCGCCGCCGATATAGCCGGAGGTCGCGCCGACGATCAGCCCGGCGAGCGTGGTCAGCCCGCCGACCGCCAGCGCGATGAGCATCGAGACACGCGCGGCGACCAGTCCGCGCGAGAAGATGTCGCGCCCGAAGCGGTCCGCCCCCATCAGGTGAAGGCGCCCGCCCGGGGCGATCGGGGCGACCAGTCGCCGGTTCGCCATGACCGGCCCGATCAGCCGGTAGCGTGGGACCCGAACAAACAGGCCCAGGCGCTCGCGCGGCGCGCCGTCGCGGCTCAGCACCGGCTGGAACGTGACCGGATCGATCGCACCGGTCGGCCGCGCATTGACCGCGTAGAGCCCCGACGAATCGATTCCGATCCGGCTCGGCGGTTGATAGGAGGCGAAACGCTGGTCCGGGTCATGCGGCGCAAGGAACGGCCCGATCAGCAGCACCACGCCGATCAGCGCGAGCGCGATCAGCCCCGCCATCCCCAGCCGCGACCGGCGAAAGCGCCGCCAGACCAGCCGGGCATAGCTGTCACCGCCGGCAGCGGGCGCGCCGCTCACGATTTGCGCCCTTCCAGCCGGATGCGCGGATCGAGCAGCGCCAGCCCGAGATCGGCGAGGATATTGCCAATGATCAGCGTCACCGCCAGCACCAGCATGAAGGTCGCAGCGACGAACACGTCGCCGACCGCCATCGCGCCGACGATCGCGGGTCCGACCGTCGCCAGCCCGAACACGATCGCCACCTCGATCTCGCCCGTCACCATATAGGGCAGCGCCACGCCCTGGTGCGCGACCAGCGGGTGCAGTGCATTGGGGACGGCATGACGCCAGATCACCCGGGCGGGGGACAGCCCCTTGGCACGCGCGGTCTCGACATATTGCGCGTTGAGCACGTCGAGCAAATTGCCGCGCATCACCCGCATCGAATAGGCGATGCCGCCCCATGCCGCGATCAGGATCGCGGGCCATACGTGCGCGACCAGGTCGGCGAATTTGCCCCACGACCACGGCGCGCCGACATAGGCCGCCGACTGGAAACTGCCGACCTGAGCCAGGTCGAACTGGAATACGAGGACGTAGAGCGCGATCAACGCCAACAGGAAGCGCGGCGTCGTCATGCCGACAAAGGCGAACAGGTTGAGCGCGGCGTCGGTCCAGCGCCCCGCGCGCGTCGCCGCCAGCACGCCGAGCGCGATGCCGATCGCGGTCGCCAGCAGGTGACTGGTCAGCGCGAGCAGCAGCGTCGGCCACAAGCGCTCGCCGACGATGTCGGCAACCGGCCGGTTGGCCGCGTAGGAGAAGCCGAAATCGCCGCGGGTCACGATCCCGCCCGCCCAGCGCGCATATTGGACCAGCAGCGGGTCGTTGAGGCCGTTCTCGGCACGAAACCGCGCGGCTTGGGCCTCGGCCTCCGCGGCCGATGCGCCGCCCTGATTGATCAGCTGAGTGCGCAGCGAATCGGCGTAGTCACCGGGCGGTGCCTGAATGATCAGGAAGGTGACGAGGCTGAGCAGCACCACCGTCGGGATCGCCGCCGCCAGCCGGCGGATCAGGAACCAGATCACCGTCACCGCCGCGCCCCGCCGCAATCGAAGCAGCCCGGCAGCGTGCCGGGACGCAATTCATACCTGCTGCGGCGCGCGCGCGGCACCCACAGCCGTTCGCGCATGATCGCATCCTCCGCCCAGTTGAACATGATGACGGGGGTGCCCGCGGGCACGTTGGCGAACCGCTTGTCGATCAGCACCCCGCCCGAATATTGGATCAGCCCGAGCGCGTTGACGTTGGCGGTCGACACGCGTTGATACAGCCGCATCAGCCGCCGCCGTTCGGCCGCGTCGGGACTCGCGATGAACGCGCGGACAAGGGCTACGAGCTGCCGTTCGTGCGGCAGCAGGTCGAGCCGGCCGTCGGGGCCGGCGCGGTGAAAGGCATGGGTGTAGGGCCCGGTGGGCGCAAGCGCGTCCGCGCCCTGGACCACGGTGTTGAGCTCGGTCGTCTCGTTGCGCTGGAGCACCCAGTCGAACTGGCCGCTCGCGCGCAGCGCGTCGCGCTGCGGCCCGCTGGCAAAGCGCAGCACCACGCGCAGACCGGCGTCGCGGGCAAACATCTGAATCCCCTCGGCAAAAGAGCGTTCGATCACGCTGTCGGGGCTGGCGGTCAGCACGATCGTGACGTTGGCACCGTCCTGCGTGTCGCGGGGATAATTGACGAACCCGTCGCCGTCGCGGTCGACCAGCCCGATCGAGGCGAGCAGCGCGCGCGCGGTCGCGGGATCGTGCGGATATTCGATCGTGTCGCGCGCATCGTAAAGGGGCGCACTTTCAAGCAGGCCTCCGGGATAGGGATGGATGAACGGCCCGCGTGTCTGAGTCTCGCCCAGCCGCACGCGATCGATCGCCATGCTGACCGCCTGGCGGAAACGGGTGTTGCGGTTGAGGCGCCGGACCGCCCGGCCGCGCGCGTCGGGTTCGCCCCAGCCATTGCCGGACAGGTTGAAATGCACGGAATAGGCGATGGTGCGCGGGCCGAAGATCGCACGAAAGCTCGCCTGCGGCCGGGCAGCACTGCGCAGCACCTCAACGAAGCTTGCCGGGCCTTCGATATTCGCCATGTCGCTGCCGCCGGCGATCGCCTGCACCTCGCGGTCGCCCCAGGACAGCAGGCGATATTGCACTTCGTCCAGATAGGGCAGCTGGCGGCCGCGCGCATCGACCTTCCAGTAATAGGGGTTGCGGCGCAGGATCAGGATATCGTCGGGGCGATATTCGGTGACGACCCACGCCCCCATCACCGGAAAGTTCACCCGGCTGGCGGGAAAGGCGAGCTTGTACGCCTGGTAGCTGCTGCGCGGATTGTAGCGCGGATGGTGGGGACGCAGCACATGCGCGGGCCCCGGGCAGAATTTGCCGTACGCCATCTGGTACAGATAATCGCGCGGGAACGGCCGCCGGAACGTCCAGCGGATCGTGTAGGGGCCGAGCGCCTCCAGCCGCGTTCCCGGCCCGAAGCTGTCGGGTGAGGCGCCGTTGAGCGGGCTGACATTGGGGTCGAGGACATTGTCGTTCCAGTAGAACATCACGTCCGCGCTGCTGAACGGGTGGCCGTCCGACCATTTCGCCCCATCGATCAGCTGCATGGTCAATTGCCGCCCGTCCGCCGACCAGCGCCAGCTTTTCGCCAGATTCGGCAGCGGTTCGAGCCGCGCCGGATCGACCAGAAACAACGGGCCGGTGCGGGTAAGGCATTCCATCGTCGCCAGGTCGATCCCGCCCCAGCCCTGCGATTGCCCGGCGCTGTAGTTCCAGCCCTCGGGCCGGCCGCCGGTCACCTGACGCAGTGCATCGCCATAGGCCCCCGGCCCGTCGGGCATGGCGGCCGGACCATAGACCAAAGGCTCGCGCGGCAGGCGGCGTTCGACCGGCGGCAGCTTGCCCCTGCGGACGAAATCGCGCGTGACCCAGGCGGGCTCGGCATAGGCGGGCAGTCGACGATAGCTGACAAGGTCCGCGGGCCCGACGCCAGCGCCGGCGCCGATTTCGCCCGGGCCTGGCGTGGCGATGGCGGGGGACGACACCGGGGCGGCGGGCTGACCGCAACTGCCCGACACGAGCATGCCGGCCGCCACCGCCAGCATCGGGGCGGTACGGCGCGATGCGCGTGATCGCCAGCATGTATCAGCCTTGTCGACGGCGCTGTCCTCTCGGCCATGAAGGCTAACCATCGCCGGGCGCGAGTTCAATCATCATATTAATCGCTCATGACGCGAGCGTGCGTTACCCGCCTCCGCCGGTTTGACACCATCGCATTGATAAGATAATTAAGAGAATAACCGGGAAGATGTCCGGGAGCCGGATCGATTGCGATCCTTTAGGGAGGTATGAGGCCGATGCGCACTCATGAATCACGTTTTCGCACGCGTCTGCTCGCCGGCGCGTGCGCCGCGGTCGCGGCAGCCACGCCATTTTCAGCTTATGCCCAGGACGCCACGCCCGCCGCGGCCCCGGCGGACGACGACATCGTCGTCACCGGCATCCGCGCCAGCCTTGAGCGCGCGATCGACATCAAGCGAAATGCCGACGTCATCGTCGATTCGATCGCGTCGGAAGACCTCGGCAAGTTCCCCGATTCAAACGTTGCGGAATCGCTCCAGCGCATCACCGGCGTCTCGATCGACCGCAACGCGGGCGAGGGCCAGTTCGTCACCGTGCGCGGCTTCGGCCCGTCGTTCAACACCGTGCTGCTGAACGGCCGGACGCTCGCGACCGAGAACGACAATCGCGCATTCAGCTTCGACCTGCTCGCCGCCGAGCTGATCTCCGGCGCGGATGTCTACAAAAGCAGCAACGCCAAGCTGCAGGACGGCGGCATCGGCGCGACGATCAACGTCAAGACGCTGCGCCCGTTCGATCTGGGCGGCCAGAAGATCGTCGTGTCGGGCAAGGCGAATTACGAAGACCTCGCCGACAAGTTCGCCGGCTCGGCATTCGGCCTGTTCAGCACGACCACCGCCGACGACCGGCTCGGCGCGCTGGTGTCCGTGTCGTATCAGCGGCGCAAGGCGCTGGTGAACACGCTGGCGACCAACGGCTATTTCCTGACCCGCGACGTGCCGAGCGCCCCGGGCGGCGTGTTGTTCCCGCAGAATTACGACCAGATTTCCGACCAGCAGGACCGCGAGCGCATCGGCGTAACCGGCACCGTCCAGTTCCGCGCGACCGACAAGCTGACGCTGTCCTTCGACGGCCTGTACAACAAATTTACCGTCGACAGCGAAGCGGCCAGCATCGGCCACTTCTTTTCGCCGAGCCAGGCGCGCAACCTGACCGTCAACGGCGATAACCAGATCACGGCGATGACCGTGAGCGGCAACACCGACTATATCGGCCGCACCTTCAACCGGCCGACCGAAGTGCTGGCGTTCGGCTTCAATGCCGAATGGAATCCGACCGACCTGATCACGGTCACCTCGGACAGCAGCTATTCGCGCGCCGAATCCAACAATGGCGGCAACGAAGTCTTTGCGGTGGTCGGCTTCAACAACATCATCACCTTCGACAACCGCACCGGCAGCGTGCCGAGCGTCGCGGGCCAGCGCAGCTTCACCGAAAATGTCGTCGGTCGCGCGCACTTCGCCACGCGCGAGGGGTTCAACATCGCCGAGGATGTGTACGAACAGCGGCTCGACGCCACGTTCCGTACCGAGAGCGGCATCCTCAAGGCGTTCAAGGTCGGCGGCTATTTCCTCGATCGCACCAAGTCGAACGAGCTGCTGCGCAGCCAGAACGACGTCGGCTGCGCCTATTGCGGCTATGCGATCGACGTGCCGGCCGGGTTGCTCACGCCCTATAACCCGCCCAATTTCTTTTCGGGCACATCGGGCAACTTCCCGCGCCAGTGGCTCGCGTTCGATCAGGAGGAATATTTCGCGTTCCTCGAATCCACCGCTGCCGCCAATGCACAGGATGCAGCGGTCGGGCGCCCGATCGGCTCGCTGGCCGCATTCCTGGCCGCCAACAACGGTTATGCGCCGATCCGCTATCCGGTCAGCTATCGCATCGGCGAACGGATTATCGGCGGCTATGTCCAGACCGATTTCGAGGGCACGCTGGCCGGGCTGAACTGGTCGGGCACGCTGGGCTTCCGCTATGTCCATACCGACGTCACGTCGGACGGGTCGCAGCAGGCGCTGCTCGACCTGTTGACCATCCCGAGCGATCCGACCTCCTACACCACGGTGTTCGAGCCCGGATCGACCGCGATCTCGCGGAAGAACTCCTATGACGACTTCCTCCCCAGCCTGAACCTCAAGGTCGACTTCACCGACGACATCGTCGGGCGGTTCGCGGCGTCGCGGACGGTGACCCGGCCCGACCTGCCGCTGCTGGCACCGCGCGTGACGGTGACCAATGCCCGTCCCGGCAACCTTCAGGCGTCGGGCGGCAACCCGGATCTGCGGCCGTACAAGTCGACCAATTTCGACGTGTCGTTCGAATGGTATTACGAGCGTGGCGGCTATTTCACCGTCGCCGCCTTCTACAAGCGCGTCGACGACTTCATCGCGACCAACGGCGCGATCGAGCCGTTCCCGATCGCGAATGCCAGCAACGCGCCCGAATTTGCCGGCGGGGTGGCCAATTTCAACGTCCAGCGTCCCCGCAACCTCGATGCGATCGACGTCTACGGGCTCGAAATCGGCCTGCAGCACACCTTCACCTATCTGCCGTCGCCGCTCGACGGGCTGGGCATCACCGCCAACGCGACCTTTGTCGGCAGCAGCGGTGAATTCGACGCCAGCGATCCGACGCAGAACGTCGCGCTGACCGGGCTCGGCGACAGCCAGAACGTGACCGTCTTCTACGAAAAGGGTCCGGTTCAGTCGCGCATCGCGTACAACCGGCGCGACGAGTTCCTTCAGGCGCTGTCGGCCGCCCCGGGCAACCGGCCGGTGTTCGTCCGCCCGCTGGGACAGTTCGACGCGCAGGCGAGCTATCAGGTCACGAAGAATGTCCGCGTGTTCGCGGAAGGGGTCAACCTGACCGGCGCCAAGACCCGCCGCCAGGGCGTGCTCGAACGCGAATTCATCGCACTGGTCGACACCGGTCCCCGCTACGCGCTGGGTGCCCGGCTCGACTTCTAGCCTCCGGCGCGGGCGATCACCCTCGCCGCCCGCGCTTTTCCTCCCCCGACCGGAGGTCAACTGGGCGCGGCGTCATCGCCGCGCCCTTTTTGTCAGGCGGCGGTGAGATGCAGGACGAAACCCGTCTGGGGATGCGCGCGCGGCGGCTGGAGACCGTGCAGCATCAGCGCCTCGCCGGTCACCTCAATTCCCTCGATCAGCGCCGCTGTCAGCGCCGAGCGCGCGGGGATCGCTTGCGGCCAGACCAGCTGCACGCGATAGCGCCGGGTGGGGTCGAGCCCGGCGAGGCGGAGCGGATCGGGATAATAGCCGGTCGCCTCGGTGATCCGGGTGACGCTGAACAGCGCCTCCGCGCGATCGGCGGCGACGATGCCGAACGCATTGACCCCGCGGCCCGCATCCAGCCGGACGAGGTCGCCGTGATGGATGAGCGCACGGTGCCGCTTGTGCAGCGCGATCCCCGCCTGAAGCTCGGCGAACGCCGCGTCGTCGAGCGTCCGCAGGTCGAGCTCCATCCCCATATGCCCGAACATCGCGGTCTGGATGCGCAGCGCGAGCGACAGGGTGCGGCCGGTGATGTGGCATGGATCGGGCCCGACATGCGCCCCCATCAGTTCGGCGGGAAAGAAGTGCGAGAAGCCGCGCTGGATCGCCAGCCGGTCGATCGCGTCGTTGCTGTCCGACGTCCAGATCCGGTCGGTGCGCGCCAGGATGCCGTAGTCCGCGCGCCCGCCACCCGAGGCGCAGCTCTCGATCTCCACATGCGGCCACGCCGCGCGCAGCCGGTCGAGCACGTCATACACGCCGCGCACATGCGCGTCGGCGGCCGGCCTGCCATCGCCGCCGCCGGGCTGAGGCAGGTCGCTGTTCATGTCCCATTTGAGGTAGCCGATGCGATATTCGCGCAGCAGCGCGTCGATGCAGCCGAACAAATGGTCGCGTACCTCCGCTCGCCCGAAATCGAGGACGAGCTGGTTGCGATAGGTGACAACGGGCGCGGGCGGCGTGGCGAGCACCCAGTCGGGATGCGCGCGATAGAGGTCGCTGTCGGGATTGACCATTTCGGGCTCGACCCACAGGCCGAATTCCATGCCGCGCGCCGCGACCCGGTCGATCAGCGGCGCAAGACCGTCGGGATAAACCGCCGGATCGACCCGCCAGTCGCCCAGCCCCGCCCGATCGCTGCGCCGGCCCATGAACCAGCCATCGTCGAGCACGAAACGTTCCGCCCCGACCGCTGCCGCGCGATCCGCGAGCGCCAGCAGGGTGTCGAGCCGGTGGTCGAAATAGATCGCCTCCCAGCAATTATAGTGCACCGGCCGCGGCCGTTCACGCAGCCGCTGATGCTCGGGGCGCGCACGGAGATAGCGGTGAAAGGCGCGCGACAACGCCGACAGGCCATGGCGCGTCACGCTGGCAAACAGGGGCGGGGTTGCATAGCGGTCGCCGGGTGCCAACCGGATTTCGCCGGGAAACAGCAGCGCCTCCATCATCACCTGACCGCGCGCATCCGCGGTCGTCTCCACGACGCTGCGGTGATTGCCGCTCCAGCCCAGATGCAAGCCATAGGCCAGCCCGTCGGCCTCGCCAGTGCCGGGATCGGTCAGGATCAGTGCGGGAAACGCGTCATGGCTGGTCCGCCCGCGTCGATTCTCGCGCAGCCAGCTGCCGACGCCGCGCGCGCGCGAATGAAGCTGGAACTCGTTGGACCAGCGACCCTCAAAACCCAGGATCCGGGTCGCCTGCGCGGGGATGGGCAGGACCGGTGCCGACAGATGCGCGAGGTCGATCGCTGCGTCACCTTCGTTTACCAGCGCGGTCGTGGCGGTCAGGACATCGCCGTCGATCGCCAGCGCATGCTCGATCGCCATCCCGCACGCCGGATCACGGCTGGTCAGCCGGATCGCCCGCGCATCGGCATCGACCGCGACGACCCGCGCCATCACTGCCCAGTCGCGGCCGTCGCGATGGATGGCAACGCCGGGACGGCCGACATGCCCCTGGCCCGGCATCGGCGTCAGCGCGACCGGAATCTGCTGCGCGGGCGATGCCGGTGCTTCCTCGCGCAGCGCGAGTCGGGCGAGCATCGCGCCGTCCGTCTCCGCCGACAGCCGCTCGCCCCAGTAGAGGACGTGCGGCACGCCATCGGTGATCGCCAGGATCAAGGTGACGGCGTCGCCGTCGAGACGGAGGTAGCGGTCAGGGTAAAGGTGCGACATGATGGTCCCGAAGCTGGTGATCTGGCGGCGGTAATGCTGCTGGCGGATTGACCGGCATTGTTTGTCTGATAAATATGTTCAGTATCCAAGTCTAATCCTCCCCGCGCCGATCGTCGACGGGGCGGCTGGTTTTTCGGGAGGATGAAGCACAGCGTGCTGGGTGTCTGCTACTATCCCGAACATTGGCCCGAATCGTGGTGGGCCGACGACGCCCGCCGCATGAAGGGGCTCGGCCTCACCTATGTCCGCATCGGCGAGTTCGCCTGGTCACGGTTCGAGCCCGATCCGGGCCGTTACAGCTTCGACTGGTTCGATCGCGCGATCGATACGCTGGCGGCCGCCGGCCTGCACGTCGTGCTGTGCACGCCGACAGCGACCCCGCCCAAATGGTTGATCGATCGTCATCCCGATATCCTGCCCGTCGACCCCGACACCGGCCGGACCCGCGGTTTCGGGTCGCGGCGGCATTATGACTTTTCGAGCGCGACCTATCGCCGCGAAGCGATGCGGATCACGCGCGCACTCGCCGCGCGCTATGGCCGCAACGACGCGGTCGCCGGGTGGCAGACCGACAACGAGATCAGCTGTCACGACACGACGCTCAGCGCGTCGCCGGTCGCGCGCGATGCCTTTCGTCAGTGGTGCGCGGAGCGCTACGGCACGATCGACGCGCTCAACACGGCATGGGGCAATGTCTTCTGGTCGATGGAATATCGCAGCTTCGACGAGATCGAGGTCCCGTTTGGCGCGGTGACGGAGACCAGCCCGGCGCATCGCATGGCGTTCAAACGCTTCGCCTCCGACCAGGTCGTCGCCTTTCACGACGAAATGGTCGCGATCCTGCGCGAACATTCGCCCGGGCGGTTCATCACCCACAATTTTATCCCGATGGACGAAACCGGGGTCGACAATCACGCGCTCGCCCGCCCGCTCGATTTCGCAAGCTATGACAATTATCCGCTCGGGCGCACCGACCTGACCATGCGCCGCGCGGCGGCGGAAGAATTCCGCCCGTTCATGCGCACCGGGCACCCCGATTTCGGCGCCTTCTATTTCGACCAGACGCGCTGCCTGACCGGCACGTCGTTCTGGGTGATGGAGCAGCAGCCCGGACCGGTAAACTGGGCGGGCCACAACCCGCGCCCGGCCCCCGGCATGGTCCGGCTGTGGAGCTGGGAAGCGTTCGCGCATGGTGCCGATGTCGTCAGCTATTTCCGCTGGCGCCAGGTGCCGTTCGCGCAGGAACAGATGCATGCCGGGCTGCTGCGCCCCGACAGCAGCGAGGCCGAGGCCTGGCCGGAGGTCGAGCGGGTCGCCGCCGAACTGGCGCGGACCGGGATCGCGCAGGCCGCGGCCGCGCGCGCGCCCGTCGCGCTGATGGTCGATATCGACGCGCAGTGGCTGGCCGAGGTCGAGCGCCAAGGCGACAGCTATGATTACACCGGCGTGCTGCTCGAATGGTATCAGGCGCTGCGCACATTGGGCCTCGACGTCGATTTCGTAGCGCCCCACGCGGACCTGTCGGGTTACCGGCTGATCGCCGCACCCTGCCTGGCGATGCCCGATGCGGAGGTCGTCGGCCGGATGCGCGCGAGCGGCGCGACGCTGGTGTTCGGCCCGCGATCGGGGGCCAAGACGCGCGACGTCACGATCGTGACCGGACTGCCGCCCGGGGAATTGCGCGAACTGGTCCCGGTCCGCATGCTCGCGACCGAAACGATCCGGCCGGATTGTCCGGGCGAACTGCATTTCGCCGGGCGCAGCTATGCGAGCGACCGGTGGCGCGAGACGATCGATCCTGGCAACGCCGAGGTGGTTGCGACCTATGAGGACGGCGCCCCCGCGCTCGTCCGCGCCGGCAGCGCACATTATCTCGCGACGCTGACCGACGCGGCGTTTCTCACCGATTTCTTCGCATCGCTCTGCGCCGATGCCGGGATCGCGACGATGCGATTGGCGACGACGCTGCGCCTGCGCCGGCGCGGAACGGTGACCTTCGCCTTCAACTATGGCGCTGACCCGGTCGCCTGCCCGGCACCGGCGGACGCCGAATTCCTGATCGGCGGGCCGCAGATCGGTCCGCGCGACCTGGCGGCTTGGAGGATTCCCGAATGATGCGTATGCTCGCCCTGTCGCTGTTGATTGCCGCCCCGGTCGCGGCGCGCGCGGACACCCCGATTTCCATCGCGGCCGACGCGCCGGAACTGGCGCCGCGCGGCGCGTTTCAGGCCGGCACTCGCCAGATTACCGTCACCCTGCCCGACCGCCCCGACCTGCGGGCGAGCAATTTCGTCACCGGGGCGATGGCGCGCGGGCCGCGCGAGCTGCCGGTCGTGCTGTGGTATCCTGCGCCGGCCACGGCCAGGCCCGCCGCGACCGACTATGAAATGCCGACCCCGATCGTCGGGGGCGACGGACCCGCCGTACCCGCGACGGTCAGCTTTGCAGGTGCTGCGGTCAGGGACGCCGCGCCCGCGCCAGGCCGATTTCCATTGGTCGTCCTGTCGCACGGCTTCGGCAACCGCGCGGTGATGTTCAGCGAGCTCGCGGAAAATCTGGCGTCCAAGGGGTATATCGTCGCCGCGATCGAGCATGGCGATGCGACGCTGCAAGGTGACCGCACCCCGCGCGAGCTCGCCGCGCTCGAGGCCATCGTCCAGCGTGGCGCCGACCAGCGCGGCGTGATCGCCGAGCTGATCGCACGCGCCGCCGCCGGCCGCGACCCGGTATTGGCGCATGCCGATCCCGATCGAATGGCGCTCGGCGGCTTTTCGATGGGCGCGTTCGGTGCGCTGTCGACTGCGGGCGCGGGCTATGACCCCAAATCGCCGCTGGCCAGCCGGATCCCGGGGGGACTGCTGACCCCGCTGACCGAGGGCAATGCCCGGCCGATCCCCGGCATCAAGGCGCTGATCCTGTTCGGGCCATGGGGCGGGGGGCCGGGCGTGCGGATGTGGACGCCCGCATCGCTCGGCAGCGTGCAGGCACCCACGCTGATCGTCGACGGCGATCAGGACGATGTCGCCGATTTCGCCGGCGGCGTGCGCTGGATGTTCGACACGCTGGTCAACAGCGAACGCTACCTGCTCGTCTATCGCGAGGCGCGCCACAATATCGCGATGAACGCCGCCCCCGCGACGCTGCGTGGCGATCACCGCTTTCTTGACCGCTATGACGAACCAGCATGGCGCAAGGACCGGATCCTGGCGGTCAACGCCCATTTCGTCACTGCGTTTCTCGACTGGAAGCTGAAGGGCGAAGCGGACCGCGCGGGCTATCTGAACGTGCCGACCCCGGTGTCGGACGCGGGCGAATGGCTGCTCGCGCCCAACGAAGCGACCGGCGGGCGCGTCGCAAGCGGCGCGGGCGCGTCGGCCAGCTATTGGCGCGGGTTCCAGCGCCGCTGGGCGGTCGGGCTGGAACTGCATCGCCGCGCGCCGCAGGATTGATCGACGCGCGCAACGACCATCGGGAGAGACGTTGATGGAGCTGGGTAACAGCCAGGTCTGGATCGCGGTGCTGCTGACCCTGGGGGTAGCGGCAGCGACGGTGTGGCAGGTCCGGCGCGAGGGCGGACGCCGCGCGAACACCAGTCGCGACTATTTCCTGGCGGACAAGGGGCTGAGCTGGTTCTTCGTCGCCGGGTCGATCACCATCACCAACCTGTCGACCGAACAGCTGGTCGGCATGAACGGCAACCAGATGGCACTGCTCGCCTGGTGGGAACTCTCCGCGGTGGCGGGGCTGCTGATGCTCGCCTTCGTCTTCCTGCCCATCTATTACCGCTATGACTGCACGACCGTCACCGAGCTGCTGGAGAAGCGCTATCGCAACGTGCATGTCCGTGCCGCGATCGGCGGTCTGTTCCTGGTCGGCAATTGCCTGATCTACCAGCCAATCATGCTCTATACCGGCGCGCTGTTGATGAAGACGCTGTTCGGGCTGGACGCGCCGATCCTGCTGATCGCCGCGCTGCTGGGCGTGGCGGGGGCGGCCTATGCCATTCTGGGCGGCTTGCGCGCGGTGGCGATCACCGACACCTATAGCGGCGTGCTGCTGCTCGGCATGGGCACGCTGGTCGTCTATCTCTCGCTCGCCGCGATCGGCTTCGATTTCAGCGGCATCCCCCCCGAGCGGCTGTCGCTGATCGGCGGGCCCGACAGCCCGATCCCGTGGCCGACGCTGTTCACCGGCATGATCTTCATCCAGATGTTCTACTGGTCGACCAACCAGACCATCACCCAGAAGGCGATGGGATCGCCGTCGCTGCGCGAGGCGCAGAAGGGGCTGCTCGCGGCCACGCTCGTGCGGGTGCTGATCATCCCGCCGATGGTCGTGATCCCGGGCATCGTGTCGTACAAGCTGTTCGGGCCGATCGGCGATGCCGCCTATGGCCGGGTGGTCGCAGCCGTCCTGCCGAACTGGCTGACCGGTGTGTTCGCCGCTGCGATCGCGTCGGCGGTGCTCGCGCATTTCGCCAGCATCATCAATTCGTCCGCAGCGCTCTATGTCTGCGACCTGCATGAACCCTATGTCGACCGCAATCCCAATGTCGTACGGCTGGGCGCGGCGATCAGCGCCGCCTTCGTCGTCCTCGCGGTCGCGCTGGTACCGGTCTATGACGGCGCGGACAGCATCATCAACCTGGTCCAGCAGCTTAACGGGCTGACCAGCATGCCGGTCCTGTCGGTATTCGTCGTCGGGCTGCTGTTCCGCGGCGTCGACTGGCGCGCGGCGATCGCGGGCTTCCTGTTCGGGATCGGGCTCTACGCGATCTTCACCTTCGCGTGGACCCCGACCCATTACATCCACCTGATGCCGGTCACGCTGTTCAGCTCGATCCTTGTCGCCTTGGCGGTCAACCGCTTCGTTCTGGGCGCGACCGCCACGCCGATCTGGCGACGCGACCGGACGCGCGACTGGCTGGCGCAGGAAGCGGGCTGAGACGCCGCAGCATCGAAATGCTGCACGCCGGCCGCATCAATGGCTGTCGCGCGGCAAGCCCCGTTGCGCGACGCGCTGGAACGCGTCGGCGCCGCCCAGGATCGCACCGTCGCCCAGCTGGGTGACGCAGGCGCGCTGGATCGCCTGCCACGGCGTCTGCGATGCGGGGTAGCGATAGCCCCCGTCCGCCTCCAGCGCGGCGCGCCGCCGGTCCAGTTCGGCATCGTCGACCATGATGTCGACGCGGCGGCGGCGCAGGTCGACGCGCAGCCGATCGCCCGTGCGCAGGATGGCAAGGTTGCCGCCCGCCGCCGCTTCGGGCGAGGCATTGAGGATCGACGGGCTGCCGCTGGTGCCCGACTGGCGGCCGTCGCCGATGCACGGCAGTTCGGTCACGCCCTGCTGAATCAGGTAGGCGGGCGGGCGCATGTTCACGACCTCGGCGGCGCCGGGATAGCCGATCGGCCCCGCGCCGCGGATCACGAGGACGCAGCGGTCATCGATGGCCAGTGCGGGATCGTCGATCCGCGCGTGATAATCCTCCGGCCCGTCGAACACGATCGCGCGCCCCTCGAACGCGTCGGGATCGGCGGGATCGGACAGATAGCGCGCGCGAAACGCGTCGGAGATCACGCTCGTCTTCATGATCGCGGTGTCGAACAGGTTGCCGGTCAGCACCGCAAAGCCCGCCTGCGCCATCAGCGGCCGGTCGATCGGGCGGATGACGGCTTCGTCCGCGATTGCCGCGTCGCGGCAATTGTCGCCGATGCTGCGGCCATTGACGGTCAGCGCGCCCTCGCGGATCAGCCCGTGGCGCATCAGCTGGGCGACCACGGCCGGCACGCCGCCGGCGCGATAATAGTCCTCGCCCAGATATTCCCCGGCGGGCTGCAGGTTGACGAGCAACGGCACGTCGTGACCGACCTGCTCCCAGTCGGCGAGCGACAGCTCCACCCCCATGTGCCGGGCGATTGCGGCAAGGTGGATCGGCGCATTGGTCGACCCGCCGATCGCCGAATTGACGACGATCGCGTTGAGGAACGCGTCACGCGTCATGATGTCCGATGGCTTCACGTCCTCGCGCACGAGTTCGACGATGCGCAGGCCGGTGCGATACGCCATTTCCTGGCGGTCGCGATAGGGTGCCGGGATCGCCGCCGAACCCGGCAGTTGCATGCCCAGTGCCTCTGCCAGGCTGTTCATCGTCGTGGCGGTGCCCATCGTGTTGCAATAGCCCGTCGAGGGCGCGGAGCTGGCGACCAGTTTGATGAACCCCGCTGCGTCGATCTCGCCTGCCGCCATCAGCTCGCGGGCCTTCCACACGATCGTCCCCGATCCCGTCCGCTTGCCCTCGTGCCAGCCGTTGAGCATCGGCCCGACCGACAGCGCGATCGCCGGGATGTTGACCGTCGCCGCCGCCATCAGGCACGCCGGTGTCGTCTTGTCGCAACCGATGGTCAGCACCACCGCATCGATCGGATAGCCGTGCAGCACCTCGACCAGCGACAGATAGGCGAGGTTGCGGTCCAGCCCCGGCGTCGGGCGCTTGCCCGTTTCCTGGATGGGATGGACGGGAAATTCGATCGCAACGCCACCGGCATCGCGAATCCCCTCGCGCACGCGTTCGGCAAGGACCAGATGATGGCGGTTGCAGGGGCTGAGGTCGCTGCCGGTCTGTGCGATGCCGATGATCGGCCGGTTGCCCTGCAGTTCAGACTGGCTCAGCCCGAAATTCAGGTAGCGTTCGATATAGAGCGCGGTCATGTCGACATTCTCGGGATTGTCGAACCACGCGCGCGATCGAAATTTCCGGCCGGTGTCGTCGGCTCCGCTCATTTGATATCCCGTTCTCCCGACCAGGCGGGTCAGGTCACCATCTTGCGTGTGATATATATTACTAATAAGTTCGCGGAAACAACATTGGACGTGAGATGATAAGGTTGGCGATCATCGGTCTGGGCAAAATCGCCCGCGACCAGCATTTGCCGGCGGTTGCCGCCAATCCCGGCTTCGAGCTTGCCGCAATCGTCAGCCGCAGCGCAAGTATGTCCAATGTCCCGGTCTTCGACACCATCGATGCGATGATCGCGGCGGGGGCGGATGTGGACGCGGTCGCGATCTGCACCCCGCCCCAGGTGCGCGGACCGATCGCGCGCGCGGCGATCGACGCGGGGATGGCCGTCATGCTCGAAAAGCCGCCGGCCGCGACGCTGGCCGAGTTCGAGGACCTGCGCCGGCGCGCCGAGCAAGCCGGCACCGTCCTGTTCGCCACCTGGCACAGCCGCCATGCGGCGATGGTCTCGGCGGCGCGCGACTGGATCGCGGCGAACCCCGTTGCCGACGTAACGGTGCGATGGCGCGAGGACGTGCGCAAATGGCATCCCGGCCAGCAATGGCTGTGGCAACCGGGCGGGCTGGGCGTGTTCGATCCCGGCATCAACGCGCTGTCGATCCTGACCGCGATCCTGCCCGATCCGGTGTGGGTCGAGGGCGCGGTGCTGAGCCGACCCGAAAACTGCCAGACGCCGATCGCGGCCGCGCTCGATCTGCGTAGCGGCGCGACGCGCATCTCGGCCGATTTCGACTTTCGCGAACAGGGCGACGAATGCTGGTCGATCACGGCGTACACCGCCCATGGCGGCCGCATGGTGCTCGACCAGGGCGGCGCGCGGCTGGCCATCGATGGCGGGGCACCGCGCTCCGGGTCGGAGGCCGAATATCCCGGGCTCTACGAACGCTTTGCCGAGCTGGTCGCGAACGGCGTGAGCGACGCCGACCCCGCACCGCTAAGGCTGGTGGCGGATGCGTTCATGGTCGCCCGCACCGAGCGCGTCGAGGCGTTCATCGAATGACCGACCTCGCGGCACCCGCGCTCGCGTGGCGGCTCGATGCGGAACTGGGCGAAGGTCCGGTCTGGATCGAGGCGGACCGCGCGCTGTGGTTCGTCGACATCGTACGGGGGCGGCTGCATCGCTACGACCCGGCGACCGGGGACAAAAGGATCATCGAGACGGGCGGCTCGCCCAGCTTCGTCGCCGCGCTGGCGGACGGCGACCTGCTGGTCGGCGACGGTCACCGCCTGATGCGCTTTGCCGACGGCGCCTTTGGCGAGGCCATCGCGACGCTGAAGATGGCGGCCAACAACCGCACCAACGACGCGACCGTCGATGCCGGGGGCCGCCTGTGGTTCGGCACGATGGACCGCGACACCCATCGCCCGACCGGACATTTCCATTGCTTCGACGGCGGCTCCATCCGCGATTTCGGCGAGGCCATCGCGATCACCAACGGTCCGGCGGTCAGCCCCGACGGGCAATGGCTCTACACCGTCGATACGCTGGGGCGCATCATCCGCCGCCACCGGCTGAACGACGACGGCATCGACGCGGGCACGACCTTCGTGACGATCGATCCCGCGAAGGGCACGCCCGATGGCGTCAGCACCGATGCCGAGGGTTGCGTGTGGCTGGCCGTCTGGGGCGGCGGCTGCATCCAGCGTTATTCGCCCGACGGCGTGCTGCTCCTGGAACTGCCCCTGCCATGCACCAACGTGACCAAGGTCGCGTTCGGCGGGCCGGACCTGCGCACCGGCTTCGTCACCACCGCCCGGATCGAGCTCGACCCCGCGACGCTCGCGCGCGAGCCGCTGGCCGGGTCGCTGTTCACCTTTGCCGCGCCTGCACCCGGACATCCCGTCCCTCCCGTTCGGCTGGCGCGATGACCGTGGCGACACGCGAACGGCTGGTCGGTGACTGGGGGACGACGCGGCTGCGGCTGTTCCACCTGCGCGGCGAGGCGATCGTCGACCGGGTCGAAGGGCCCGGCATCGGGGTGGCGGACGCCCCGCCGGCGGACGTGCTCGCCACCGTGTTGGCACACTGGCGCGGCGCGGAACGTGCGAGGGATGTGACCCTGTGCGGCATGGTCGGGTCGCGCAACGGATTGGTGGAAACCGGCTATGCCGACGCGCCCGCCGGCACCGCGGACTGGGCGGCGGCGGCGCAGCGGATCGTGCTTGACGGTTTTCGCATCACCATCGCGCCCGGTGTCGCCTGCCGCCGCGACGATGGCGCCGCCGACGTGATGCGCGGCGAGGAGACGCAGATCTTCGGCGCGATGGCGCTCGATCCGGCGCTGTCGCGCGGACGCCATCTGATCGCGCTGCCCGGCACGCATGGCAAATGGGCGCGGGTGGCGGACGGCCGTATCGTGTCGTTTCGCACCTATCTGACCGGCGAATTGTTCGCGCTGCTGCGCGATCGGTCGACGCTGTTGCGGGTCGGCGACGATCCTGCCGACGAAGCGGAAGGCTTTGCCGCCGGCCTGGCGCGGATCGGCGGCGGCGACTTGGCGGGGTCGTTGTTCGAAACGCGCGCCGCGCAGCTGCGCGATGGGCGCAGCGCCGGATGGGCCGCGGGATTCCTGTCCGGGCTGCTGATCGGCACGGAGGTGCAGGGCGGCGTCGGCGATGCGCGTGCGGTCGTGCTGGTCGGGGCGCCCGCGCTGGTCGCGCGGTATCGCAGCGTCCTGGACGGCATGGCGATCGCGACGACGGTACTGGACGGCGATGCCTGTGCGATTGCCGGACTTGCGCGGCTGGGCGCGCTGGATGAGGAACGGGCACGATGATGAGCGTCGACAGCATCCTGGCGGCGGGCGCGCCGCCGATCGTCGCGATCCTGCGCGGCATCACGCCCGCAGAGGCGGTCGCCACCGCTGCCGTCCTGGTCGAAGCGGGCATCCGCCTGATCGAGGTGCCGTTCAACTCGCCCGACCCCGCGGCCAGCATCGCCGCAATCCAGGCCGAGTTCGGCGACCGCGCGCTGATCGGCGGCGGCACGGTGGTGACGGCAGACCTGGTCGATCAGCTCGCCGCGACGGGCGCGCGGCTGATGGTCACGCCCAACACCGATCCGCAGCTGATCGCGCGTGGCATGGGCCTCGGATTGGAGCCGATGCCGGGTTTCGTCACGCCCACCGAGGCTTTTGCCGCCATCGCAGCTGGCGCGCGTCACCTGAAGCTGTTTCCGGCGAGTGCCCTGGCCTCGGGCTATGCGCGCGCGCTGGTCGAGGTGCTGCCGCGCGACGTGCACCTCTGGGCGGTCGGCGGCACCGGGCCGGACACGCTGGCACAATGGCTCAGCGGACCGTTCGCGGGGATCGGGGTCGGCGGCGCGCTCTATCGGCCCGGGCAGCCGGCGGCAACGACCCGCGCCAATGCCGACGCGCTCGTCGACGCTTGGCGTTCGGCCGGTTTCGCGCCATCACGTTGACCCGGGGGAACGAATGGCGCGACTCATGATGGACGGGGACAACGGACTTGACCGGCGGATGTCGCTCGGCCGCAACCTGACGCATGGCATGCTCGACCGGCTGGGGCGCGAAATCGTGACCGGCGCATTCGACGACGCACCCTTTCCGACCGAATCCGACCTCGCGAAACGCTACGGTGTCAGCCGCTCGGTCACGCGCGAGGCGGTCAAGATGCTGACGGCGAAGGGGCTTTTGTCCGCGCGCCCGCGCCAGGGCACCGTGATCCGGCCAAGCTCGGCGTGGAACCTGCTCGATCCCGACGTGCTCGACTGGCTGCTCGATCGCAAATTGTCGCTGACGCTGTTGCGCCAGTTCAGCGAGCTGCGCGTCGCGATCGAGCCGGCGGCGGCGGCGCTGGCGGCGCAGGCGGCGGGCGCGGCCGAGCTTGAGCGGATCAACCGGGGAATCGCACGGATGGAAGCCGCCGAACGCGGCGAGGACGATACGCTCGATGCCGACATCGCCTTTCACATCGCGGTGCTGAACGCGTCGGGCAATCCGTTTTTCGCGCAGTTCCGCCGGCTGGTCGAGACCGCGCTGCGCACCTCGATCCGCTTCACCAACCGGATCAAGGGGCGCACCGCCAGCGTGCCCGCGCATGCCGCGGTGCGCGACGCCATCGTCGCGCGCGACCCGCGGGAGGCGGCGGAACGGATGCGCACGATCATCACCGACGTCGTCGACCTGATCGACGGCGCGCCGGCCTGACGGGCAACCCCGACCGAGCCCAATCCGGCATTGATCGACGCGATCGACTCCGATAATACCACCCTAATACCAATTTGGCGATTTGGCCGGTTTGGTCGGGCAGCGGAGTGACCTGCATGAAGCCATTCTATCTGGGCATCGACGCGGGCGGCACGCGCTGTCGCGCCCGGCTGTGCGACGCCGATGGCCGGGTGCTGGGCAATGGCACGGGCGGACCAGCCAACACGCATGTCGGGATCGACCGGCTGTTCGCCGCGATCAGCGACGCGACCGGACAGGCGATCGCCGAAGCGGGGCTGGACGGTGCCGCGGTTGCCGCGATCCGCGCCGGCATGGGCATCGCCGGCATCACGCGCGCGGGCATGAAGCCGCGCATCCAGGCGCTCGACTGGCCGTTCGCCAACGTCGCGCTGACCAGCGATTCGGTGATCGCCAATCTGGGCGCGCATCGCGGCGGCGACGGGGCCATCCTGATCCTGGGCACGGGCAGCGTGGCGATGATCCGTCGGGGCGAGGACATGTATTCGATCGGCGGCTACGGCTTCCCGATCTCCGACGAGGGCAGCGGTGCCGCGCTGGGGCTGAGCGCGATCCGCCACGCGCTGCGCGCGCTCGACGGGCGCACCCGCCCCACCCCGCTCAGCCAGGCGGTGACCCAGCAGTTCGGCAATGCCATTCCCAACGTGATCGCCTGGATGGACGATGCGACGCCGGGCGATTACGCGCAGCTGGCACCGATGGTGTTCGACTTCGCCGAAAATGGCGACGAGATCGCGCTGTCGATCATTCGCGATGCTGCGCAGCATGTCGAACGCTTCATCGAGACGATCGTCGCCGAAGGCGCGATCCGCTGCGCGCTGATGGGCGGCGTTGCCCAGCGGATCAAGCCGTGGCTGCGCGCGCGCGTCGTCGACCGGCTGGTCGAACCGATGGGCGATGCGGTGGACGGCGCGATCATCTTTGCCGGCGGACCCGTCGCGCTGCACGCCTGAAGCCCGCTGCGCCGACGCAGCATCGACACCGTTTTCCCGCCCCGCGCCTCAGTCCGTGCCGGTCTCGCCGCCGATCCATGTCGCGCGGACGGTCAGCTCCTCGTCGAGATGCACCAGGTCGGCGACCATTCCCGGCGCGATCCGGCCATGGCTGCGGCCCAGCCCGATCAGCTCGGCGGGCGTCGCCGATGCCATCGCACAGGCATCCGCCAGCGGCACGCCGAGCATCGCGGCTGCATTGCGCACCGCCCCCGCCATGTCGAGATGCGATCCCGCCAATGTCCCGGCGGCGTCGCGCAGCGCGCCGTTGCGCGCGATGATCTCGGTTTCGCCCAGCCGGAAGCGGTCGCGGTCCCACCCGACCGTCGGCATCGCGTCGGTGACGAGCAGCATCCGTTCGCAGCCCAGCACCCGATGCGCGACGCGCAGCGCGGCGGGGTGGACATGGTGGCCGTCGGCGATCACCCCGGCGTGGAGCCCGAGGTCGAGCGTCGCGCCGACGATCCCGGGCTCGCGCGACTGAAGCTGGCTCATTGCGTTGAACAGATGCGTGACACCGCGCAGCCCGGCCTGCTTCGCCGCCTGCATCGTCGCATAGTCGGCGGCGCTGTGCCCCGCCATGACGATCACGGCGCGTTCGCAAAGTGCCGCGATCGCGCCCGGCGGGGCGCGTTCGGGCGCGATTGTGACCATCGTCACCCCGCGTTCGAGCGAGGCGAGCAACGCGATCGCATCAGCATCGAGGGTACGGAAATGCGCGGGGTCGTGAATTCCGTGCCGCTCGGGGTTGAGGAACGGGCCTTCGATATGGATGCCGAGTACGCCCGGCACCCCCCGCGCCATCGCGGCATCGACCGCGGCAATCGCGCGCGCGACGGTATCCAGCGTATCGCTGATCAGCGTCGGCAGGAACCCGGTCGTGCCGAAGGCGCGATGCGCCGCGCCGATCGCCGCCACACCCTCGACCGTTGGCTGGTCGTTGAACAGGACCCCGCCGCCGCCATTGACCTGGACATCGATGAAGCCCGGCACGAGCAGGCCACCGTCGAGCCGTACCTCCCGCCCGTCCCGCGCCACCGTCGCGGGCAGCAGCGCGGTGATCCGGCCACCATCGATCACCACCGCATGATCGTCCAGCCAGCCGCGCGGCGTCAGGATGCGCGCGCCGGTCAGTCGCGTCCGCCCGTTCATCGCGTCAGCGTCACCTTGTTGAGCAGCGGCGGCTGATCGGGGTTGCGCCCGCGCGCCAGTGCGACGGCATTAGCCAGCCGGTAAAAGCTCTGGATCATCACGATCGGGGCAAGCGCGGGATGCGGATCGCCCGTCATCGGCAGCGCGCCCTCGCCCGCGATCAGCAGCCGCGCCCCCGCCGCCTCGAGCGTGTCGAGCACCGGACGGATCAGCGCACGGTCGACATCGTGCGGGGGAAAGACCAGCACGGGAAAGCCCGGCTCGACCAGCGTCATCGGGCCGTGCGCAACCTCCGCGATGCTGAACGCCTCGGCATGGAGGGCACAGGTCTCCTTGAGCTTGAGCGCGGCTTCCTGCGCGATGGCGAGCGTCGAGCCGCGGCCGAGCACGAACAGGCTGCGTGCGCCCGCGAGCGGGGCCAGCGCCTCGCTCCAGTCGGCCTGCCACGCGACGGCCAGCGCGTCGGGCAGCGCCGCGAGCGCATCCGTCAGCGCGCGGTCCGCCGTCCACGCCGCGACCAGTCGCGCGATGAGCGCCAGCGTGGCGATATAGCTCTTGGTTGCGGCGACGCTGCGCTCCGGCCCGGCAGTGAGCGGCATCACGCTGTCCGCTTCGTCGGCGAGCGGCGCGGTGGAATCATTGACCAAAGCGGTCACCAGCGCACCCGCGCGGTGCGCCGCGCGCGTCGCCGCGATCAGGTCGGGACTGCGCCCCGATTGCGAGATCGCAAAAAAGGCAGCGCCACGCGCGCCCCTCGCCGGATCGCCGTAGACCGACGCCAGCGAGGGGTGCTGCGACACCGTCGGCAATCCCAGCCGGGTTTCGAACATGAACTTGGCATAGGTGGCGGCATGGTCCGAACTGCCGCGCGCGCAGGTGAAGGCCAGCGGCGGATCGAGCGCGCGCAGCCGGTCGACCAGCACGGCCAGTGCCGGCTCAACCGCCTCGCCCTGGCGCGCAACGGCCGCACCGGCGGCGGCGGCTTCGGCGAACATCAGGGTCTCGGCAGGCAGGGGCATGTGAAACTCGCGGGGAGGGTACGGAGGCAATACCTGTTTAATACCAGTTTCGGCAAGCGCGATTCACACCCGCAGCGTCCAGCCGCGCTGCGCCAGCGCCGCGGTGATTGCGAGGCTCAGGATCGTGCCGGCCAGCGCGAAGACCAGCGAGGCGTTGGGCGCGCCGAGGCCGGTGCCGACCAGCGCGTCGCCGGCCAGCTCCCACAGCCGCGCCTCCCCCGCCAGGCGGCGCACGAGCAGCGCGATCAGCAGGGTGTGGACGACATAGACGGTCAGCGCAGCGCGGCCGGCGAGCGCCAGCATGCGGCCAACCCCCGTGTTACCGATCCAGCGCCATCCCGCCTGCAACGCGCGCCAGACCAAGAGGCCCAGTCCGGCAGTGACCAGCACGAAAGCGGGGGTCCAGAGCGGCTTGTTGACTGGCTGGCCGCTCAGCCATGCGACTGCACCGCCCGCAAGCAGCATCAACACGCCGATCGTCGCCGCCCGGCCCGTCCGCGACGCCAGCCCCGGCCCCCGCATCACTGCCGCGCCGATCAGCCCGGTCGCGATCGCGCCCAGCGTCGACAGCACGCCTTCGGGATCGAAGCCGGGGGGATAGAGCCGGCCCGGCAGAACGGCGCGATCGAGCCACCCGGCCATTCCCATCCCGCGCGCGAGCGATGCCGCGCCGCCCGGCGGCGGCAGACCCAGCAGCACCGCGTGCCCGATCAGGCACAGCGCCGCGACGATCGCCGGCGCGCGCCATCCGGCCGTGCCGCGGACGATCAGCGCGCAGACGAGATAGACGATCGCGATGCGCTGCAGCACCCCCATCCAGCGAAACTGCGCGGGATCGAGGGTCGGCCGGATCAGCCAGGCGAGCGCCAGCCCGATCACGAACAACAGCAGCGCACGCCGCCCGATCGCGCCGGACCCCACCGCGCGACCATCGAGCGCGAGCGGCAGCGACATCCCCACGATCAGCAGGAACCAGGGAAAGACGAGGTCGGCAAAGGTCAGCCCATGCCAGGGCGCGTGGACGAGCAGCGGCCAGGCACCCATCCCCGGTACCTGCAGGTTGACGAGGATCATGAGCAGGACGGTCAGGCCGCGGAACGCGTCGATCGACGGATCGCGCGGCCGGGGCTGCGCATCGGTCACAGCAGCGCGTAGGGTCCGCGCAGCTCGCTAACGAACTCGTAGCGGTCGCCGCGATAGGCGGAGCGGGTGAATTCGACCGCGCGGCCATCGGCCAGCCGCGTCAGCCGCTCGATCCTCAGGATCTCGGCGCCCTCCTGCATCGACAGCAGCCCCGCTTCGGTCGAGGTGGCGAGCGATGCGCGGATGCGCTGGGTCCCGCTGACCGGGCGGAAACCGCCGCGTTCGAGCGTTTCATAAAGCGAATCGCCCAGCTGCTCGAGGTCGGGCAGGAACAGCGCCGGGACGATCGCATTCTCGATCGCCAGCGGCTCGCCCCCAGCCAGACGGACGCGCCCCAGCCGGATCACCGCCGCGCCCGCCGCGACCTCCAGTATCGCGGCTTCCTCCGCCGACGCGCTGGCGCGCGTCTTCATCATCCAGATGGTCTGCGTCTTCTCGCCCCGCGCGCGGGCGTCCTGGCTGAAGCTGCTGAGATAGGAATTGGGGGCCTGGATGCGCGGGGCGACATAAGTTCCCGAACCCTGGCGGCGGACGATCAGCCCCTCGTCGATCAGCGTCTCGATCGCCCGGCGCACGGTCACGCGCGATGCGCCCATCAGGTCGCACAGGTCGCGTTCGGACGGGAGCGCATCGCCGATCGCGATCTCGCCGGTGACGATGCGGTCGCGCAGGTCGGCGGCGAGCCGCAGATAGATGGGGGTGTTGGCCGGCGCGGAGAAATCGGCGCGCGCGCTCACCGCCCCGGCTCCATGTCGAGCAACGCCATCGCGTCGCGCAACCGGCCGCCGGCGCGGGCGAGCAATGCGCGCGCGGCATCGGTGTCCAGCCCGCGCGCGACGAGCACGCCGAGCTTGATGTCGTTGTCCGCCCTGTCGAGCGCGGCGGCCGCGCGATCGACAGGTACATCGGCCAAGTCGCCGACCATGCGCTCGGCACGATCGCGCAGCTTGGCGTTGGAGATCACCATGTCGACCATCCGGCCGCGATAGACCCGGCCGAGCCGGAGCATGATCGCGGTCGATAGCAGGTTGAGCGCAATCTTCTGCGCGGTCCCGGCCTTCATCCGCGTCGACCCCGCGATCGTCTCCGCGCCGGTATCGAGCGTGATGGCAAGCTCGGCAGCGGCCAGCAGCGGTGTCGCCGGATTGTTGGCGATCGCGATCGTCAGCGCGCCGGCCGTGCGCGCCGCCTCGATCGCGGCGATGGTGAAGGGGGTACGCCCGCTCGCGGCGACGCCGACCATCACGTCGTTCGCGCCGATGCGGTGCGCGGCGACATCGGCGCGTGCCCGGGGGCCATCGTCCTCCGCGCCCTCCGCGCTTTGCGCCAGCGCATCCATCCCCCCGGCGAGCAGGAAGACCGTGCGCGCGGCCGGCCAGCCAAAGGTCGGGCCGAGCTCCACCCCGTCCTGCACCGCGATGCGGCCGGAGGTCCCCGCGCCGGCGAAAACCAGCCGGCCGTCACTGCCCAGCCGTTCGGCGGCGCGGTCGGCGGCGGCGGCGATCGCGCCGACCTGCCCCTGCACGGCCGCCGCCGCGCTCAGCTGGCCCTCCAGCATCGCCTCCACCGCGGTCGCGGTCGGCCAGCTGTCGAGTTCGACGAAACGGGGATCGATGCCTTCGGTCTTACGCATGAACGGTCGTTTCCCTGGTCGTGGCGACAGCAGGGCTGCCGCACAGACAGACGATGAACGCGACGCCGGTACCGATCAGAAGCTGCCACGGAAACGCGATCTGCGCGAGTGCGACGGGCAGGCCGATCGACTCAGCGATCGCCGGCTGGAGCGCGAGCACGGTGACGAACCCGGCGACCAGCGCGAGCCGGACCGACAGGCTGGACCCGCGCGTGGTGAATACCGCGGTGAAATAGACGCCGAGCAGCCCGGCATAGGCGAACGCCATCACCCCCAGCACGAATTCGAGCAGCGGCGCATCGGTGGCGCGCTGCCAGTAGGAGCACGCGATCGCGGTCACGAACAGCGCGAAGCCGAGCAGCACGGTCGTCCAGCGCCCGGCGCGGACGAAATGCGCCTCGTCCGCCCGCCCGCTTCGCTCGACCCAGGGGCGGTAGAAATCGTTGATCGCGACCGACGACATGCTGATCAGCCCCGAATTGATCGCGGCGGCGGCGATCACCCCCACCGTCACCAGCCCGCGTACGCCGGGCGGGATTTCGCTGAGGATGAACGCCATGAAGACGGTGATCCGCTCGCCCTGAAAGGTCCCGGCCAGCGCACCGGCGGGCGCGCCCATCAAGTCCGGTCGCTCGTAGAAGACATGGAGCAGCGCGCCGATCGCCAGGAACAGCGCGATGACCGGCACCGAGGCATAGATCGACCCATAGAGCGCGCGCGCGCCCTCGCCCGAATTGCGGCAGGCAAGCAGCCGCTGGGTCGTATCCTGGTCGAGCCCCGAATTGCCGATGTTGAGCAGCACCAGGCCAGTGAGGATCGCCCAGATCGAGAAGGGCGCCGAAAGATCGAACCGCCAGTCGACCAGCCGCAGCTTGTCGACCCCGCCGGGCGCGTCGTGGAGCGCGGCGACGATCTGGTCGATCGGGGCCGGGATCTTGATCAGCAGGATGACGAGGACCGTGATCGCCGCGCCGATATAGAGCACGACCTGGACAAGGTCGCTCCAGATGACCGCGTTGAGCCCACCGAAAAAGGTGAAGACCAGCCCGAAGACCAGCAGCACGAACGCCGCGATCACGATGTGGTGCGGCGCGATATCGAGGAACATGATCATCGAGACCGCGATCGCGGCGAGATAGAGCCGCGCGCCGCTCGCCAGCGTGCGCCCGACCAGATACATCGCCGCCGCCGCCCGCCGCGCCGCCGCGTCGTAGCGACGCTCCAGCAACTCGTAGACCGTCGCCACGTCGAGCCGGTAGAAGCGCGGGATCAGCACCCGGCCGACGAACACCGCCGCCAGCCACGCCGCGATCGTCACCGCCAGATAGGCGAAATCCCCGCGAAAGCTGTAGTCCGGCACCCCCAGAAAGGTCGCGGCGGACTGGACCGTCGACAACACCGACACCGCGACCAGCCACACCGGCGCCGAATGCCCCGCCAGGAAATAGTCGTCCGCCGTGCCGACGCCCCGCCGCGTGCCGAGATAGCCGGCCAGCGCGAGCAGGCCGACATATCCCCCCAGGATCGCCCAGTCGATCGGCGCAAACTGCAACGGCATGTCAGTCACTCCGGCCTTGGCGATCGATTGGCGTTCCGGCGTGACCGGACGATTACAGCGTCAGCGTCAGCGACCCGCCGACGGTGCGGCCCAGAATGTCGTAGGTGTCGGGATAGGTGTTGAACGCACCTGCGTTGCGCGGCGTCGGCGGCCGCTTGTCGAACAGGTTGTCGACACCGATCGTGATCGTCAGCCCAGTGGTCGGAGGCCGGATCGCGACGTTCAGGTCGAAATAGTCGAACGCATCGATCGTGTCCGTGCTGCCGACGGTGCTGTCGCGCACCTCGCCGATCCGTTTCCACCCGAACTGGACGGTCAATGGCTTGGCATCCCAGGTCACCGTCGCGCGGTGGCGATAATCGGGCGAAACGAGCGTGACCAGGTCGGATGAGCAGCGCGCGCCATAGCTGCCCTTGCAATTCACCGGGGTCAGCGCGGCGTTGCGCTGGATGCTGTATGACGTGACGAAATTGGCCTGATAGCCGAACGCCAGCTGGCGGCCCGGCAGGCTGGCCGGAAGCGCAAGGGCATAGCGGAAATCGACGTCGACGCCCTGCTGCTTGATCCGCGCCAGGTTGCGGTCATCGACGAACGCATCGCGCAGAAAGCCGGTGACCGGATCGCGCGACACCGCCTGACACAACGGATTGTCGGCGCTCGGATCGGTGATGTAGCAGCTGGTCAGCGCATCGACTGGCTGGATCTGGCCGACCGCATCGCGAATCGAGATGCTGTAATAATCGACCGCAAGTGACAGGCCAGGCAGGAAGCGCGGGGTCAGCACGCCGCCGACCGTATAGGTCCGGCCGGTTTCCGCGCGGATATTGGCGTTGCCGCCAAAGAAATAGCCGCCGGTCAGATTGGCCGCCGCCCGTGAGTCATATGGCCCGCGATAGCCCTGGCGCGTGCACTGTTCGACATTGCCGGTGCCCAGCGCGCACGGATCGCCGCCATAGCGCGGGAACAGGCGCGCGACGGTGACCAGGCTGGAAAACGGGATCGAGAAGACCGGATTGGCGAACTCGCCGATATTCGCGTCGCGGATGACCGTCTGGCGCGTTCCGCGCAGACGCAGATCGTCGCTGACCACCCAGTTCAGGCCGAGCTTGTCGGTGTCGTAGGACCGGTCCTCGCCGACCGATCGGGTATACCACGACCGGCGATAGGCCCCCTCGACCGTCAGCGACTTGACCAGCGGGAAGTCGCGCAAGAGCGGCACGACCAGTTCACCGAACAGCTCATGCACCCGGATGAAGGGCGGCACCGGCGGCGCCGATTCCGCACCTTGGTTGAACGACTGGCTGAGGTCGGGCGAATAGCTGAAGCGCCCCTTTTCGTGCCGATATTCATAGCCGGCGGTGAAGCCGAACGGACCGGCCCAGCCGTTGAAGAAATCGCCGGTGTCGCCCGAGATATAGGCCGACCCGACCTGTTGGCGGCGCACGCGCGAGCCATAGTCGAAGTCGCGCAGCACCGAGGTGAAGTCACCCCCCGGCCCGAAAATATCGGTCGTGTTGACCAGCCCGGCAAAGCTGGCACGCAGGCCGTCGCCGACGACGGTGATGTTCTCGCGCGTCTCGCCGATCTGGTAGTAGGCGTCCCAGCGGATGGCGGGGGTCAGGTCGCCGCGCAGCCCGATCTGGCCCTGCCACGTATCGCGGTCGTTGATTGCCGCTGTGGTGCCGAGCTCGCCCAGCGAACGCTGGACGTTGACCGTCGCAAAGCCGTTGACGAAGGTCAGCTGCGACCGGATCTGCGGGGTCAGGAACGGATTGTTCTGTGCGATCTGGACGTTGACGCCCGCGCCGCCGATCGTCGCGGGATTCTGGCCGGTGCGCGTGCCGCCGCGCGTGTCGACGCCCGAATAAAGGAAGCGGCCATAGGCCTGGATCGCGTCGGTCAGATCGTATTTGAAGAACGCGCTGGCGTTGATCCGCTCCAGCGGCTGCACCAGCAGGAATTGCGAGGTGTAGTCGGTCGTCTGCGGGGTCAGCGTGAAATTGCCCGCGGCGTCGAACGAAAAGGTCCGGCCGCTGGCGACATCGCGGAAATTGCCGCCGATCGGCGCGGTCGCAGGGCCGGTGCGGGTTTCCAGCCGCTCACCGGCGAGCAGCGGATCGCGATCGGTATATTCGAAATAGGCGACGATGCTGCCGCGCCCGCCCAGGTCGAGCCCGCCGCTCACATAGACGCTGGCCTGCGACGCGCCGTCGCTGACTGCGCGGTAATTGCCGCTCGCCTGAAGCCCGCGGATATCGTCATTGATGATAAAGTTGACGACGCCGGCCACCGCGTCGGCGCCGTAGACGGCGGCAGCGCCGCCGGTCAGGACGTCGACCCGCTTGAGCAAAGGTGCGGGAATCGCGTTCACATCGACCGCATTGCGGAACGAGAACGGCACCGCGCGCGTGCCGTTGATCAGCACCAGCGTGCGGTTCTGGCCCAGGCTGCGCAGATCGAGCGTCTGTGCGCCGAACGCGTCGCTGCCGACCGAGGTCGAGTTCACGCCGCCGGCGAGCTGGGGCAGCTTGGTCGAGAAATCCTCGATCGTCACCGCACGCAGCAGTTGGATCTGTTCGGCGTCGACCGTGTTGATCGGACTGGTCGATGCCAGCCCGGCGCTGCGGATGCGGGTGCCGGTGACGACGATGTCGCCGTCGCGATCATCGGCTTCGGCAGCGGGCGCCGCCGGGTCCGGCGCGTCCTGCGCCATGGCCGAGGATGCGCTGAACAGGGCGATGCCGATCGCGCCGACAGCGGCGGACAGACGGAGTGCGGGCCGGGCTTTGGTCATATGTTCCTCCCCTAGTGGTTACATACCACCTTAGTACCATTTGCCTGTCAAGGGGGAATGCACGCGCGGTCTCATTGCGGCAGCAGCGCGCGTACGAGCGGGTTCGGAAAGCGCCGCGCTGCCGTCACCGCGTAAAAGCTTTCGTTGATCCCGGGCAGCGCGTCGGCCTCGACCAGCATGCCCGCGTCCAGCTCGTCGCGCACGGCGATCGGCGGCAGCACGGCGAGTGCGAAGCCTTCGCGCGCGAGCAGACGCATCATCGCGATATCGTCGACTTCGGCCGCAATCTGGAGCCGCAACCCGAGCCGGTCGGCGAGCGCGTCGACATGGCTGCGCACCGCGCTGTCGAGCGTCGGCAGGATGACGGGATGGCGGCGCAGCAGCCGTTCGACGACGCGCTCGCCACCCAGCAGCGCAGGCGCACCGACGAGGCTCACCGGCTGCTCGGCGACCTTGTGCGCGATGAAGGGGGTCAGCGCGTCCGATGCCGGCGGCAGGTTGGTCAGCACCATGTCGAGATTGAGCGATTGCAGCGCCACGAGCAGCTCGGACATGCTGCCCGATCGCAACACGACTTCGATGTCGCTGCGCCCCAGCAGCGGCTTCAGGAAACTGATCTGGAAATTGCGCGACAAGGTGGCGAGCGCGCCGACCCGCAGCGCGTGGCGGGTGCGCCCGGCTTCGCGCAGCGTCCCCACCAGCTCCTCGCCCGTCGCAAAGATCGCGTCGGCATGGTCGAGCGCGATCCGCCCCGCCTCGGTCAGGACGAGCTGGCGCCCGCGCCGCTCGAACAGCGCATGACCCAGCCGCGCCTCGAGCTTGCGAATCTGCACCGACAATGCGGACTGCGACACGTTCAGCCGCTCGGCCGACCGCGTCAGGTTCCCGTCGCGCGCCACAGCCCAGAAATAGCGCAGATGGTTGTAGTTCAGCTCCGCCATATCGTTCGCTTTTATCGAACGATATGGCGCGCACAATGAATTTTTGTCATCGGCACGCTGGCGCTAGGTCGCCGCCAGCAATTTGTCGGAGACGATCATGGCGGCATCTTCCTTCCTCCTTCTCGGCGCACCGCTGCTGACCCTCGCTGCGGCGGCGTTCGGCTTCGCGGCGCGCGGGCGGCCCTCGCGGCTGGTGCTGGGGATGATCGAAGCCGCCGCGCTGGCGACGATCGCGATCGCCGCCGCGGCCATTTTCATGCTGGCACGCGACGGCGCAACGACCGGCACGCTCGGCGCGCTGACCGGCGCTCAGGGCATCGGCCTGTCGGTGCGGCTCGACGTAGTCAGCGCGACGATGCTGATGCTGGTCAGCTTCATCGGCTGGGTCGTGCTGCGTTATGCGGCGACCTATCTCGACGGCGAGTCCGGGCATGGCCGCTTCATGGGCTGGCTGGGCGTCACGCTGGCGATGGTCATGCTGCTCGTGACCGCGGGCAACCTGGTCCAGCTCGTGCTCGCGTGGATCGCGACCAGCCTGGCGCTGCATCGCCTGTTGCTGTTCTACCCCGGTCGCATCGCCGCGCGCCGCGCGGCGCGCAAGAAGTTCGTGACCGCGCGCGCCGCCGACGTCGCACTGATCGGCGCGGCGGTGCTGCTCATCCGCGCCTATGCCGAAACCGACATCGGCGCGATCGCGGCGGCCGCGGCGCGCGGCGAAGGCGGCGGCTGGGCGATCGCGGCCGCCGGGCTGATCGCGCTCGCCGCGATGCTCAAATCGGCGCAGTTCCCGTTGCACGGCTGGCTGACCGAAGTGATGGAGGCGCCGACGCCGGTTTCCGCGCTGCTCCACGCCGGCGTGATCAATGCTGGCGGCTTCCTGCTGATCCGCTTCGCCGACGTCATGCTGCTGGCCCCCGGCGTGCTTGCCATTCTGGTCATGGTCGGCGGCTTCACCGCGCTGTTCGGCGGGCTGGTGATGCTCACCCAGCCGGCGGTCAAGACGTCGCTGGCCTGGTCGACCGTCGCGCAAATGGGTTTCATGATCATGCAATGCGGCCTGGCGCTGTTCCCGCTCGCGCTGCTGCACATCGTCGCGCATTCGCTGTACAAGGCGCATTCGTTCCTGGCGTCCGGCGGCGCGGTCGACCGGATTGCGGCGGCGCGCCGACCCGGCCCGGTGGCGGTCCCGCGCCCGCGCGCGGTCGGCCGCGCCTTTCTGGTCGCGCTCGCCATCTATGCCGCGATCGGCGCGCTCTTCGGCTTTGCCGACAAATCTCCCCAGGCGCTGGCGCTCGGCGCAATCCTGATCTTCGGCGTCGCCTATCTGCTCGCACAGGGGCTGGCCGATACGGCACCGCGTCCGCTGACCCGCCGGATGATCGGCTATGCGCTGATCGCCTCGCTCGCCTATTTCGGGCTGCACGCGCTGGCGCTCGACCTGACGGCGGGCACCCTGCCCGCCGCCCCGCCGCCCGGCGCGCTCGAATGGACGCTGATCGTGCTCGCGGTGGCGAGCTTCGGGCTGGTCGCGGTCGCCCAGGCGATGTTCCCGCTCTGGGCGCATCACCCGGCCGCTGCGGGGCTGCGCGTGCACCTGGCCAACGGGCTTTACGCCAATGCGGTCCACGACCGGCTGCTCGGCGGCTGGCGGCTGCGCATGCGCGCCGCCGAATGACGATGGAGGATAAGGAGATGTCGATGTCGATCGCCGATCAGGTGCACGATCTGGACCGGCTGTTCGCCAGTGCGGATGCGGCCGCGCGCGCCATCCCGCCGGCCTGGCCGCTGGCCGCCAGCGTCGCGGTGAACCCGTTTCTGGGTCAGGCCGACCGGTCGCTGGCGGACACGGCGGCGCTGCTGGCGCGGGTCGCCGGTGCGCGAATCACGATGCCGCGCGCCTGGTATCGCGCGCGCATCGCCAGCGGCGCGATCCGCGAGGTCGATCTGGCGGCCGCGATCAACGCCGCCGCGGCCGGCGACAGCCCGCCGCCGACGCTCGCGCGGCTCCGGGCCGCCGTCGCCGTCGACACGCCCGCACCCGCGGCCTTGCCCACCGTCGCCGACCTGGCGGCGCGGGCGTCGGGTATCGACTGGCCCGCGGTGATTGCGGAGCGGTTCGGGGCATGGGCCGGCGCCTATTTCGACGAAGGCCAGGCGCTGTGGGCGGCCCCGCGCGGCAAGAGCGCCTATGCCGCCTGGCGCGCCGTTGCGACCCACGATCTGACGCCGGAGATCGTCGGCTTGCGCGGCTTCGCGGCCTTCGTCGCCGACCTGCCCGACGCGTCGACCGACGCGATGATCAGCGCCGCCGCCCGCCTGGGCCTGGGGGGCGCGGCGATGCCGACCTATTTCCACCGTCTGCTGACGACGCTCGGCGGCTGGGCGCACACCGCGCGCTACCGATTGTGGCAGGCGCAGCTCGCGGGCAGCGGCGACGATACGATCACCGACTTCCTGTGCATCCGTATGCTGTGGGAGGACGCGCTGCTCGAACATTATGCGCCACGGATCGCGGCCGACTGGACGGCCGCACTGGCGGACTATGCGCGCCCGGTCGCGCCCGACATGGATCAGCGGATCGACGCCATTCTTCAGGACGCCAGCGAACGTGCGGCGCAGCGCCGGCTGGCCGAAACGCTGGCGGCGCCGGCGGCACCGCGCACCGCGGTCGCACCCGCGATGCAGGCGGCGTTCTGCATCGACGTGCGATCGGAGGTGTTTCGCCGCGCGCTCGAATCGATTGACCCGGCGATCCGCACGCTGGGCTTTGCCGGCTTTTTCGGGCTGACCGCATCGCATCGCCGCTTCGGCTCCGATGTCGCCGAACATCGCCTGCCGGTGCTGCTCAACCCGGGGCTGGCATCGACCACCACCGACACCGCGCTGATCGACGCGGACCGGACGGCCCGCTTCCGTCACCGGGCGGCGCGCGCCTGGGGC
Source organism: Sphingomonas sp. CCH15-F11 (assembly GCF_001557005.1). NCBI lineage: Bacteria > Pseudomonadati > Pseudomonadota > Alphaproteobacteria > Sphingomonadales > Sphingomonadaceae > Sphingomonas > Sphingomonas sp. CCH15-F11. The sequence continues at coordinate 37,928 of NZ_LSKG01000013.1, forward strand.
CGGTTCAAGCTCGCCGCGGTCTCGTCCTTCGCCTTTGTCGAAGCCGCGGGCCCGGCCTATGTCGTCAAGCTGGTCCGCGACGCGATCGGCGTTCGGGGCGGTGCTGGCGTGGATGCGCCCGCGCCCCGGCTCGACCCCATGCCCGATCCGGCCGACCGCGTCACCATGGCGGCGACGGTGCTGCGCGCGATGTCGTTGACCGACGGCTTTGCCCCGCTGGTGCTGCTGGTCGGGCATGGTGCGAATGTCGTCAACAATCCGCACGCAAGCGCGCTGCATTGCGGGGCGTGCGGGGGCTATCCCGGCGACGTGAATGCGCGTTTGCTGGCGGCGCTGCTCAACGACCCGGTGGTCCGCGACGGACTGGCCGAACAGGGGATCGCGATCCCGGCGGACACGCGCTTCGTCGCCGCATTGCACGACACGACGACCGATGCGGTGCAGCTGTTCGCCGACGACGAGCCGGCAACCGCGCATTCCGACCGGATCGACCAGGCGCGCGCCTGGTTCGCTCGCGCGGGCGCGCTGGCGCGTGGCGAGCGTGCGCTGCGCTTGCCCGGCGCACGCCATGCCGATGCGGTCAGCCGCCGCAGCCGCGACTGGGCACAGACGCGACCCGAATGGGCGCTGGCCGGGTGCCAGGCGTTCATCGCCGCCCCGCGCGAGCGCACCGCCGGCCGCGACCTTGCCGGCCGGGCCTTTCTCCACGACTATGACTGGCACCGGGATACCGGCTTCAAGGTGCTGGAGCTGATCCTGACCGCGCCGGTCGTGGTCGCCAGCTGGATCAGCCTGCAATATTACGGGTCGGCGGTTGCGCCCGCCCTGTTCGGCGGCGGAAACAAGCTGCTGCACAATGTGATCGGCGGCATGGGCGTGGTCGAGGGCAATGGCGGCGTGCTACGCGCCGGGCTGCCCTGGCAGTCGGTGCATGACGGCACCGCGTTGATGCACGAGCCGCTGCGGCTCACCGTCTGCATCGCCGCGCCCATCGACGCGATCACCGCGGTCCTCGAGCGCCATCCCGATGTCCGCGCCCTGTTTGACAATGGCTGGCTGCATCTGTTCGCGCTCGACGACCAGGGGCGGATGACCGCGCGCTATCGCCCCGGACTGGCATGGGAGGCAGCAGTTGATGCCCCCGCAACCCCCGCGCGCGAAACGGAGCTCGCCTGACATGGCCGGTCATGATGCGATCGGGCGGCGGCCGCACCTCGCCCAGCTCCGCCCCGAGCCCGAGCTGGCGCTCGCCCGCGCGGACGCACATATTGGCTGGGCGCTGGCGCAGCCGCAGGTGAGCGACTGGCTGAAGGCAGCGCTGCATTCCGCGCGCGGGCACGATCCGGTGGCGCTGGAAAACGATGTCGAGCTGCTGCGCCAGCTGATCCTGCCGCGCACCCGCGCCGCGCTTGCGCTCGCAATGGCCCCGGCAACCCCGATCGACGACGCGTAGGACGCCGCTTCGCGACGTCAGACGGCGCGGATCTGCTCGGCGAAATGCGCGCTTTCGGCCGCGAGCTGGCGGGCACCAGCAAAGACGCGCTTGGCGATCAACAGCATCGCCTGCGCTTTTTCCGCCGCGCTGCGGGCGGTCGCGTTGATCGCCTCGGCGTCGTTGCCGATGGCGCGGCTGGCATCGTTGGTCTGGTCGGCGTTGAACGCGATCGTGCGGGTGGCGGCCCGTTGCTGTTCGACCGCCTGCTCGATCTCGATCGAGTGGCCGGCGATCTGTCCGATCGCGGTCTCGAAGCGGGCATGGCTTTTGGCGACTTCGTCCACTGCGCGCGTGATCTCGGCGATATAGCTGCCGACCCGTTCGGCGGCGATCGCGGTCTGGTTGGACAGCGATTTCACCTCGTTCGCCACGACGGTGAAGCCCCGCCCGGCCTCGCCCGCGCGCGCGGCCTCGATCGTTGCGTTGAGTGCAAGCAGGTTCACCTGGCGGGAAATCTCGCCGATCAGCAGGATCACCGAGCCGATCGACTGGGCGGACACCCTGAGTTCCGCGGTCTGCGCGCTGCCTGCGGCGACCAGCGCCACCGCCTCGCCGGCGGTCCGCCGTGCCTCGCCCGTCCGCGCCGCGATCGATTCGAGCGCCTGCGCAAGGTCGTGGCCGCGCCCGGCAATTTCCTCCATATGGACGCTGGTCTGCGCGGCGGCGGCGGCGACCGCGGCCGCGCGCGTGCTGGCGGTTGCGGCGCCGTCCGCCACGCGTGCGGCCTCGCGCTCGAGCATTTCGGACTGCATATCCATCGTGTCGCCCAGCGCCGCGACCTCGCGGTCGAAACGGTCGGCCGCAGCCTCGATCTGCTCTGCCCTTGCGATCCGCCCTGCGGCGCGGTGGACTTCCCACTCCGCGGCGAGCAGCGCGAGCCGGCGATTGGTGAGGATGCCGAACAGCCGGTCGCCGCGCAGGATCACCATCCCTTCGCTGCCGCGCCCGACGCGATATTGCTCCAGCGCTTCGCCGATCGACACGTCATGCTGGACCGCCGGGCAATCGCGGACGTGCGGCGTGAGATCGCCGCCATAGGCCGGATTGCGCAGCAGCGCGTGGCCAAAGGGGTTGAGCAGCAGGCGGCGGACATCGCGCTCGAAAATCGCGCCGCGCGGCCGCCCCAGCGGGTCGAGCACGGGCAGCAGCCGCAGGTCGGGATTGGCCTGGAACCGGTCGATGACGCTGATCAGCGTATCCGCGGTCGTCGCGTGCGCCGGGCTGCGCTCGGCCGAAGACATCCAGTCGGAAATCCGGTCGGATCGCGATGGTGCCGGGGGGATCCGGGCGGGGGCGGGAAGCGTCGACATGCGCGGCAGGCTTAGGGTTTGGATCGTAAACGACAGCTTAGGATTATGTTACGGTTCAGGGACAAACGGCAGTTTCTTGCGGGTTTTTGCGCTTCATTCGCGGGGCGTGCCCGAACGGGACTCGATTAACCCTCCTTCGCGCTTTCGCGGCACCCGCGCGCGAGGGATGGGTGACGGCGAAGGAGCGAAGATGCGACACGCCTTGATCCCGATGCTGGCCGTGATGCTGGCCGCCCCCGGCATCGCGCAACCGCGCGCCGCCGGTCCGTTCACCATCGCGGAAACGGGCGAATCCTTCCGCACGCTCGACGATGCGGTCGGCGCGGTCCGCGACGGGCGCGCGACGATCCTGATCGCGCCCGGCGTCTATCGCGAGTGCACCGTCCAGAGCGGCGGGCACATCACCTATCGCGCGGTCGAGCCGGGCACCGCGATCTTCGATGGCGTGGCGTGCGAGGACAAGGCCGCGTTCGTCCTGCGCGGTCGCGGGTCGGTCGTCGACGGCATCGTCTTTCGCAACCTGCGCGTGCCCGACGGCAACGGCGCGGGCATCCGGACCGAGATCGGCGACCTGACCGTCGTCAATTCGATGTTTCTCGACAGCCAGGAAGGCATTCTCGGCGGGCATCCGAGCGGCCAGAAGATCGTGATCGACCAGTCGACCTTTGCCGGACTGGGCCAGTGCCACGAAACCGAGGACTGCGCCCATTCGATCTATCTCGGCAACGAAGGCAGCGTCACGATCACGCGGTCGCGGTTCGAGCGCGGACGCGGCGGCCATTACGTCAAGATGCGCGTGCCCAACGTCACGATCCGCGATTCGAGCTTCGACGACAGCCGCGGGCGCGCGACCAATTACGCGATCGACCTGTCCGAGGGCGCGCGCGGCATCATCGCGGGCAATCATTTCGTCCAGGGCCGCAACAAGGAAAACTGGACCGGCTTCATCGTCGTCGGTGCAGAAAAGCACACGCATTCGTCCGCGGGCCTGCGCGTCGAGGGCAATGTCGCGACGCTCGCCCCCGGCGAGACGCGCAGCCCGGCCTTCGTCGCGGTCTATGGCAATGAACCGGTGGTGCTGGCCAACAACCGGCTGGCACCCGGCATCCGCGCGCTGGAACGACGCTAGCGCCGCGCGTCGGCCCGGTCCGGCTAGCGCACGGCCGGTGCGAACGCGGCGATCAATTGCGCCGCCGCACGTTCGTCCCGACGGGGCCTGCCGTTCATCGCCACCACCGCCACCCGGTCCCCGTCGCGGACGACAAGGGCGAAGGCGCCCTCGATCGCACCGAAATGACTGAGCACGCCGCCGCGCCACACGCGCCAGCCCAGCCCGTAATAGCTGGCATCGCCCGGTGCGGCATAGGCCGGACGGGTCCGGACATAGGGATCGACCGGCCCGGCGGCGAACCGCCAATAGTCGCCCGCGCTGCCGCTCCAGCCACCCCCCGGACCCAGTGCCCGAAAATTTGCCGCGGTCCAGGACGAGGGATGCCTGACGCTCGGCACGCCGCCATAGCGAAGCGCCGCCCCGCGCGGCGCAAGCACCGTGCGATGCACCTGGTCGGCATAGGACCGTCCCGAAACGCGCGCGATCACCTGGCCGAGCCGGCAATAGCCCAGATTGGAATAGGCGTAGCGCGTGCCCGGCGCGAACTGCGCGGGCGGCATCCGGTCGGCGATGGCTTCGCAGCGGTCCGCAGCGGTCAGGCCGAGGCGCGCCGACGACGCGGGATCGCCGATCGGGTCGAAGGTCGCCACGCGGTCCCATCCGCCGCTGTGCTGGAGCAGATGGCGCACCGTGATGCCGGGGCCCGCCTCCGCAACCGGAGTGTCGAGGGTGAGGCGGCCTGCGCGCACCAGCCCCAACACCGCCGCCGCGGTGAGCGGCTTCGCGAGGCTGGCGAGGCGAAACTGGTCATCGGGGCGCATCGGCCGATCGGGCGTCGCCATGCCAATCGCGGTCAGTTCGGGCTGTCCGCCGACCCGACCGGTCGCCACCACCGCCCCGGCAATGCCCTCGCGCGCGAGCAACCCGCGTACCTCCGCGATCAGCGCGCGCTCGGGGCTCCGGGTCATCCCATGCCTGGTCAACGCCCCGATCAGGGCGAGGATCGCCAGCAGGACGACCAATCCGGCGCGCCGCCGCAGGCCGAACGAAAGGATGGAGGATGTGCGTGCCACTCCGCCGGTCTAGCGCCGAACGGCTAAGGTCCGGTGAAAGCGCCGACCCAAGTCAGGGACAGGTGCTCGCCGTCGTCACGTCGAGGTCGCGGCACTGACCGTCGATCTCGTTCGCAGGCAGCGGCAGCTTCAGCATGCCGGCCAGTGTCGGCGCGATGTCGGTCGTGTCGATCGCCAGCGGCTGTTCAAAGCCGGCCATCCCCTTGCGCCAGAACAGGATGGGCACGCGGCGGTCATAGTCCCAGATGCTGCCATGCGTGGCGACATAGCCGCGCGAGGCGTCGGGGATCGGCGTCACCCGCTGCTTGAGCACGACGACGAAATCGCCCGCCCGGGCCGGATCGAACGCGGCGCGCGCCCGCTCGATCAGTGTCCAGGCGTCGGGCGAACGCTGGCGGGGCAGCGCGGTCGCCAGAATCTGGGCGCGGGTGAACACGGTCTCGACCTGTTCGTGCGCGGCATAGCGACGCACGGCGGCATCGACGACACGGCGGCGGTCGGCCGGGCTCAGCGCGGGGTCGACCCAGACATCGCCGCCCGCGCCGCCCCACATCAACTGGCCGGTCAGGCCCAGCTCGCCGGCAATCGCCTTGCCCATCGTCGCCGGCGCCAGCGCCGGCGACGATGGGCAAGGC
>NZ_LSKG01000144.1:0-110347 GCF_001557005.1 Sphingomonas sp. CCH15-F11
ATCTCATCGTGCTGGCCGGGCTTGTGCTGGTGCGGACCTTCCTGAGCATCTCGCTCGGGGTCGAGATCAACGGCCACTGGCCCTGGGAGGAAACCCGGATGGCGCGAGAGAAGGCGCGTGCGGCGTCGGATGGGTCGCCGGCTACGGCTGAGGCCGCCGGATGCGGCACAGCGCTCAAGCGATAGCAGATGGAAGGCGCATCATGATCGAGAGACGCGAATTGCTGATGGCGGGCGCCGGCCTTGCCGCCGCCGGAACGCTGGCTGCGCCGGCGGCGGCGCAGCAGCATCGAATGGAAGGGATGGCGATGTCGATGACGGACTGCATCGACGATTGCGTGGCGTCTCACCGCATGTGCCTGGAAACCGCCGCCTGGCTGACGAAGCAAGGCGGCGCGTCAGCCACGGCGTCGCTGATCGCCATGCTGAACGACTGTGCGGAACTGTGCCAGGCGACCGCCAACTCGATGCTGCGCGAATCCCCGCTCCATACCATCCTGTGTCGCGCCTGCGCTGACGCCTGCGAACGATGTGCGCGGGAATGCCTGAGCCACGTCGTGGACGAGCGGATGAAGCGTTGCTCGGCTACCTGCAAGGACTGCGCCGCCAGCTGTCGGATGATGGCGGACATGGCGAGCTGAGTTTCCTCGAACGCGCCCAGGCGTAGTGAGGTCAAGCAGCTCCAGCACCATTGAAGCGATCCGTCGGCTCTACAATGTGGGACCGCTGCGAAGCTGGGTCGTATGGGTGCGAAAGCGGGACTGGTTAAGGATCGGCGGTAGCGCTTCTAGACCAGCCAGGCAGCGATCGCGCCAACCACCGACTTGGTTTCGGCAACGTCGCGGACTCGCACGGTATCCAGCCCGAGATGCTTGGCCGGATAATCATTTCCGCCCGGGAAGATCGCGTCACCGAAGAAGATCATCTCGTCGAGTGCGACGCCGGTCTGCTCGGAAAGGCGCTTAAGGCCATAGGCCTTGTCTATCCCTTCGCGGGTGATGTCGATCGATGTCGCCCCGCCGATATTGATGGCAAAGCCTGGCAGCAACGGCTGGAGCAGGGCCTGCAATTTCTTGCGCTTGGCGTGATCGGGATCCCACGTGTCCTTGGCCTCGAGCGGCGCCTGCTGACCGAGCGCGGAGAATGTGATCTGGCTGCCGCGATCCTCGATCTGCTCGCCCCAGATGTTCTCGTTTGCATAGCCCGCCTGCTCGACCGCCTTGGTCAGTGCTTCGCGGATGCGCTGGCTTTCGTCGCCGGTGAACAGATCGGCATAGATACGCGTCCATTGGCCGTCGGCGTGACGATATAGCTTGGTGCCCGTGGTCGGCTGGATGATAAAATTGTCGAGCCGCGCACGGGCGGGCATGCGCGACACCACCTGTTTCTCGAATTGCGGCCAGTCGCCTCCGGAGATGATCGCTACCATCGTCACGTCGAGCAGGCGGGTAAGCAGATCCGCCATTTCATCGTCGAGCGGCTGCTTGCTGAGCGCGAGCGTTCCATCGAGGTCGAAAGCGGCCAGTCGCTTCATGATGATCCTCCCACAAGCGGCAGCAGAAATGCGTCGATGGCATCGGCGATGCCATCTTTGTCGTCGCTGGTTGAAATGTAGTGCGCTGCGCTACGGATCTCCTCAGGCGCCTTGCCCATGGCGATCGATAGGCCGGTGCGCACGAGCAAAGGGCAGGTCATTGGGCATGTGGCCGAGCGCCCGCGCCAGGGCATCGACGCCAGCTCGCTTGTTGGCATAGGGGTTGGTGACGTCCAGATAGTAGGTCCGCGACCGGGCAATCGTCGCCGACGCCAGGCTCTTGTCCTTGCGAACCAAAGTCCGTCGATGTCGGAGATGACGAGGCCCAGCATCATTGGCCGATCCTGTGCCAGAAGCGGCCATCGCGTTCGAGTAGGGCATCTGCGCCGGCCGGGCCGGCGCTGCCTGGTGCATAGGATTCAAGCCTGCCCTTGTCCTTGACCCAGTCATCGAGGATCGGCTGGACCGCGGCCCAGCCCGCCTCGATCTGCTCAGCGCGCTGGAACAATGTCTGGTCGCCGGTCATCATGTCATAGAGCAAGGTTTCGTAGCCCGTCCGGCCCGACAGCTTGAAGTGGTCGGCATAAGTGAAATCGAGCGTTGTCCCTGCGGTCTTGATCACTGGACCCGGTTTCTTGACCAGCATGTCTAAGACGATGCTTTCGTCCGGCTGCAGCTGGAAGATCAGGCGATTGGCTGGCAGGCGGTCGATCGGACAATCGCGGAATAAAGCGTAGGGCACTGCCTTGAACGTGACGACGATCTCCGTATCGCGCGCTGCCAGCGCCTTGCCGGTGCGCAGGTAGAAGGGCACGCCGGCCCAGCGCCAGGTGTCGACTTCCAGCTTCAGTGCGACATAGGTCTCGGTCCTGCTGTCGGTAGCGACATCCGGGACCTTACGATAGGCCGGCACGTTGCGGCTACCGACACGGCCCTTGCCATATTGGCCGCGCACTGCGCAGACTGCGGTGGGCTTGCGGATCGCGCGCAACACCTTGGCCTTTTCGTCGCGGATCGCGTCGGCATCGAAGCTGTTGGGCGGCTCCATCGCGATCATCGCCAGCAGCTGGAACAGATGGTTGGGGACCATGTCGCGGAGCGCGCCGGTTGCATCGTAGAAAGATCCGCGCGATCCGACCTCGACCGTCTCGGCGGCGGTGATCTGGACATGATCGATATAGCGATTGTTCCACACCGCTTCGAACCATTGGTTGGCGAAGCGCGCGACCAGGATGTTCTGGACAGTTTCCTTTCCCAGGAAGTGGTCGAGCCGGTAGATCTGGCTTTCCGGGAGCAAGGCGAGGATTCGGGCGTCAAGCGCCTTGGCCGAGGCGAGGTCGTGGCCGAACGGCTTTTCGATCGCGACGCGGCGGAACCGACTGCCCGCTTCCGCCATCAGGCCTTTGGCGGCAAGCTTTTCGACGATGGCGCCGAAGAATTGCGCTGGCGTGGCGAGGTAGAAGACCGCGCTTCGGTCGCCCAACGCCTTGGCGACATCGTCGAACACCCGGTCTGCGGTGAAATCGCCCTGGAGGTAGGCGATGCGCTTGCGCAGATCACGCCAGCAATCGCCCTCGGTCGCGAACTTATCGAGGCTGGCGCGCAACATCTCGTCATCGCCATCGCTGCGGCCGATGCCGAGGATGGTGAAGTCCTTTCCCAGCAATCCGTCGGTGCACAGATTGGTGACGGCGGGGACCAGCAGGCGGCGGGTCAGGTCCCCGGTCGCGCCGAAAATGACCAGAGTGGCGGGTGGGGCCTTCTTCATGGGAGCCTACTGCGGCATTTCGGTATGGCCGCCGAAGCCGAAGCGCATCGCCGACAGCACCTGGTCGCCGAACGTATGTTCGACGCGGCTGCGATAGCGCGCGAACAAGGCGGCCGAGAGGACGTAGGCGGGCACCGCTTCCTCCATCGCCGCCTCAATCGCCCAATGGCCTTCGCCCGAATCCGCCACGGTGCCGGTAAACTGGGCGAGCATCTGATCCTTGGCGAGCGCCGACGCGGTCAGGTCGAGCAGCCAGGAGGAGATGACCGATCCGCGGCGCCACACCTCGGCAATGTCGGTGAGGTTGAGATCGAAGCGCTCATCCTCAGGAAGCTTGTCGGATTTCTTCGACTTCAGGATGTCGAAGCCCTCGGCATAGGCCTGCATCAAACCATATTCGATGCCGTTGTGGACCATCTTGACGAAGTGGCCGGCGCCAGGCGGGCCGGCATGGATGTAGCCGAGCTCGGCGCGCGCATCCTCGCCTTCCTGCTCCATCCGATTGGGCGTGGGGGGGATCGTCCCTCGGCCCGGTGCCATCGTCTTGAAGATCGGATCGAGGTAGTCGACCACCTCCGTCTCGCCGCCGATCATCATGCAATAGCCGCGTTCGAGTCCCCAGACGCCGCCCGACGTGCCGATGTCGACATAGGCGACTTGCTTCGCCACGCAGAGCTTCGCGCGGCGGATATCGTCCTTGTAGAAGCTGTTGCCGCCGTCGATGATGATGTCGCCGGGCAGGGACTTTTCGAGCAGGGCGGTGATCGTATCCTCGGTCGGAGGACCCGCCGGGAGCATCACCCAGAAGATGGCGCGCTCGGCGAGCTTGCCGCGCAGATCGTCGAGCCCGGTCGCGCCGACCGCGCCTTCCTTGACCAGATCGTCGATCAGATGCTGGTTGCGATCGAAGACGACCGCTTCATGTCCGCCGCGCAACAGGCGACGGACGATATTGCCGCCCATGCGCCCCAGTCCGATCATCGCGATACGCATTTATGCTGATCCCCTTCAATTCTGTAGCGAACGCGCCACCAATGTTTCGAGGGTATTGAGATCCCCTGTGTTGAGATGAATGCGCAAGGTGCGCTGCCCGCGCGCAGCGAGCACGTCGAGCTCGCCACGCGCCTGCGCGAGCTGGACCGTGCCGAAGCTGGCCTTGCGTCCGGGCACCGGTACGTCCGGGTTCGGCGTCCGCGTGATCTCGACGAACACGCCGCTCTTCGGACCGCCTTTGTAGGCCTGGCCGGTCGAATGGAGGAAACGGGAGCCGAAGCCGGCGACGGTGGCGACACCCTTTGCCTCGACCACCGCCTCGCGCATCCGTGCGACGGCTGCCTCATGTTCGGCTTTGCGTTCGAGATAGACGAGGTAGCCGACATAGTCGCCGGGTTCGGCGCTGGCGAAATGGTCGCGCAATATCTCGACCGGATTGGTCGCGGCGAACGTGTGGTCGCCCGGCGCGGAAAAGGCCATCACCGCATCCTGGTGGAATGGCGTTTCGGGGGCGAGTGCACCCGATTCCTCATATTTGTCGATCAGCTCGCGCGTCGCGATCTTGGCATCCTCGACATCGGGCTGGTCGAACGGATCGATGCCGATCACCGCGCCGGCAAACGCCGTCGCCACTTCCCAGCGGAAGAATTCCTGCCCTATCAAATCCTTGGACGCGAGCGTGATGCGCACCATCGGCTGACCGGCGGCAACCAGGGCATCGGCCTGCTGAGTCAACCGGCTCACGTCCTCGCCGTCGAGCGTCAGCAAAGCGAACAGCCGGTCGCTTCCATAATCGGCGGCGGGGGCATCCGGCTCGACATCGACGGGCACGATTCCCTTGCCATGCTTGCCGGTAGATTGGGCGATGAGCTGTTCGAGCCAGGCGCCGATCGGCTCGAGGCCGGGGCTGGTCAGGATGGTGAGCTTGTCGCGGCCGGAAACCGCCGCCTCGCCCATGATCGCACCCAGGATCAGGCCGGGATTGGCGGTGTCGCCCTTGCACGCTTCGACCAGGGGCTGGGTCGCGGCGAAAAAGGCTTCGACGTCGATCCCCATCATCGCTGCCGGCACCATGCCGAACACCGACAGGACCGAATAACGCCCGCCGATCGCCGGATCGCCGAGGAAGATGGCGTGATAGCCATGCTCCTTGGCCAGCTTCTCGAGCTTCGATCCCGGATCGGTCACCGCGACGAAGCGGTCGCCATCCTTGCCGGACAACTCCCAGAAATACGCCCGGAGCAGTTCGGGCTCCATCGTCGACCCGGATTTGGAGGCGACAAGGAACAGGGCTTCCTTCGGATCGATCTTCGCCGCGACTGTGCCGATCTGGCCGGGATCGGTCGAATCGAGCGCGTGGACGGTCGGAAAACCGGGCCCCGCGCCGATGATCTCGCTCAGCACTTCGGGGCCGAGGCGCGATCCGCCCATCCCGAGCAAGACGACGTTCTTATGGCCGCGCGCCTTGGCGGCGATCGCCTTGAGCAGGGCGAAATCGACCTGCTTGCCTTCCCCCGCGGCGAGCCAGCCGACCCATTTGGCTTCGTCGCCGTTGGTCCATAGCGACGCGTCGGCGGCCCACAGCCGCGTACCCCATTTCTCCGCCGCCGCCGTCTTGAGCCTGGCATCGACTGCGTGGCGCAGCGGCTCGGGCAGGTCGGCGTGGAAATGGTTCATGCGCTTAGGCCTCCGCTTTGGCTTTCTTCGCTTCGATCGCGCCGAGCAATGTGTCTGCTGCGTCGGCAAACAGCTCCACACCGTCCTCGACCAGTTTGGCGGTAACGCCGGGCAGGTCGAGCCCGAGCCGGTCGGTCTCGGCCAGGACGTGTTCAGCCCCCGGCACGTCCGCGGTCAGCGTCTGCTTGAGCGTGCCGTGGTCCCGGAACGCGTCCATCGTCTTGGGTGGAATGGTGTTGACCGTATCGGGGCCGATCAGCGCGTCGATATAGAGCGTGTCGGGGAAGGACGGATCCTTCGTGCCCGTCGATGCCCAGAGCAGACGCTGCGGCATCGCCCCTTCGGCGGCAAGCTTCTTCCACCGGTCCGACTTCACGAAGTCGAGATACCATTGGTAAGCGAGCTTGGCGTTGGCGATCGCGACCTTGCCGCGCACCGCCTTGAGCGCGTCGGCATCCTTGTCGCCGCCGGCGACACGCTCGTCGATCTTCTTGTCGATCGCGCTGTCGATGCGGCTGACGAAGAAGCTGGCGACGCTGGCGATGCGATCGATCGTCTCGCCCTTGGCGAGCCGCGCCTCGAGCCCTTCGACGAAGGCCATCGCCACGGCGATGTAGGCCTCGCGCGCAAACAACAAGGTGACGTTGATGCTGATCCCGTCCTCGATCAGTTGGCGGATCGCCGGGACGCCGGCCTTGGTTCCCGGCACCTTGATCATCAGGTTCGGGCGATCGACCATCTTCGAGAGCCGCCGCGCCTCGGCGATCGTCTTGTCGGTATCGTTGGCGAGATAGGGCGAGACCTCGAGGCTGACATAGCCGTCCTTGCCGTCCAGCCGGTCGAACACCGGACGCAGCGTGTCGCAGGCATCCTGGATGTCCTTGACCGCCAGCGCTCCGTAGGTTTCGACCACCGATGCGCCCGGATTGGCGGTGACGAACGCCTTGTACTGATCGTCATAGGCGGTGACCTGGCCCATCGCCTTCTCGAAGATCGACGGGTTCGAGGTGACCCCGGTCAGGCCGTCCTCCTCGACCAGCTTCCGGAGGCCGCCTTCCTTGAGGAACGAGCGATCGACGAAATCGAGCCAGGGCGCCTGGCCCGATTCCTGAAGCTGCTTGAGAAGGCTCGACATGGCTTATGCCTTTCCGATCAGTTCGCGCGCGACCTTGACGACATTGTCGACGGTGAAACCGAATTCGTCCTGCAGTTTCGCGGCAGGGGCGGAGGCGCCGAAGGTCGACATGGCGATCGTCCGTCCTTTCGAGCCTACATAGCGATCCCAACCGATCTCGCCGCCCATTTCGACTGCGAGACGTGCCTCGACGCCGGGGGTCAGGACACTGTCCTTGTAGGCCTGATCCTGCAGTTCAAAGAGATACCAGCTCGGCATCGATACGACGCGTGCCTTGACGCCGGCTTCGGTCAGTCTCTCGTATGCCGACACCACCAGGCCGACTTCGCTGCCCGTGCCGATCAAGATGATTTCAGGCTTGTCGTCGCCGGCGAGGACATAGGCACCCTTCAGCAGCCCTTCGGCGCCGGCATATTTGCCGCGGTCGAGCGTCGGGATCGCCTGGCGCGAGAAGACCAGGGCGGTCGGGCGGTTGTTTTTGCTCAGCGCCGCACGCCAAGCCCAGGCGACCTCGTTGGCGTCGCATGGGCGGATCATGTCGAGGCCGGGTGTGGCGCGCAGCATGGTCAGCTGCTCGATCGGCTGGTGGGTCGGCCCGTCCTCGCCGACGCCGATCGAATCGTGGGTGAAGATGAAGGTGACGCCGAGCTCCATCAGCGCCGCCAGGCGGACCGGCGGGCGCATATAATCGAGGAAGATGAAAAAGGTCGCCGAATAGGGACGCAGGTGCGACAGGGCCATGCCGTTGACCACCGAACCCATCGCATGTTCGCGCACGCCGAAGTGGAGATTGCGGCCGGCATAGCTGCCCGTCTGGAACGATCCCGCGCCTTCGATCAGGGTCTTTGTCGAGGGGGCAAGATCGGCCGAGCCGCCGACCAGCCAGGGCAGGTTGGGCGCGATCGCGTTGAGCACCTTGCCGCCGGCATCGCGGGTCGCGATGCCTTTTTCGTCGGCGGGGAAGGTCGGGATGGCGGCATCCCAGCCGTCGGGAAGCCGGTCGGCAAAGATCGCCTCGAGCTCCTTGGCCAGGGCGGGTTCGGCCTGCGCATAGCGTTCGCGCATCGCCAGCCATTCGGCACGCAGCGGCTTGCCGCGCCCGGCAATGGCGCCTCCGAAATGCTCGGGCACGCCGTCGGGAACGAGGAAGGACGAATCCTCGGGCCAGCCATAGGCTTTCTTGGTGCCGCGTATGTCATCGCCGGTCATCGCCTCGCCATGCGCCTTGGCGGTTCCGGCGATCGAGCTGCCATAGCCGATAATCGAATGGACCACGATCATCGTCGGCCTGTCGGTGGTCGCCTTGAAGCTTTCGATCGCCGCGGCGACCGCCTTGGTATCGTTGGCGTCGTCCACATGGATGACGTGCCAACCATAAGCGTCGAAGCGCTGGCCGACATCCTCGTCGAAGGCGAGTTCAGTGCCGCCCTCGATCGTCACATGGTTCGAATCGTAGATCCAGCAGAGGTTGGAGAGCTTCAGGTGGCCGGCCAGGCTCGCCGCCTCGCTCGCGACGCCTTCCATCATGCAGCCGTCGCCGGCGAGGCAGTAGACGTCATGGTCGAAGATCGGGAAACCGTCGCGATTGTAGCGCGCCGCGAGCCAGCGCTCGGCAATCGCCATGCCGACCGAATTGCCGCAGCCCTGGCCGAGCGGTCCAGTAGTCGTCTCGACGCCCGTGGTGTGGCGATATTCGGGGTGACCCGGCGTCTTCGAGCCGATCTGGCGGAAATCCTTGATGTCCTGCAGGCTCACCGCCGGTTTGCCGGTCAGCCTGCCGTCCTTGTCGATCTCCTTGACTGCGGCGAGATGCAGCAGGGAGTAAAGCAGCATCGACGCATGGCCGACCGACAGGACGAAGCGGTCGCGGTTGGGCCAATCCGGCGCGTCGGGATCGGTGCGCAGGAATTGCGACCAGAGCGTATAGCCGACCGGTGCCAGGGCCATCGGCGTGCCGATATGACCCGATTTCGCGGCGTGGACCGCATCCATCGACAAGGTGCGGATCGTGTCGATCGCCAGCCGTTCCGGGCTGCCGTCCCCATGCAGGGTAGAAGCGGGGATGGTCGACATGAGAATCCTTTCGTATTGCCGTTGTCGAATCAACGTCAGGCCTTTAGCGGAACCCGCACGAGCACAATCCGCGTCGCGCCGTCGTGGGGAAAGCAAACCCCGGGTTCTCGCAGGAGCTTGCCGTCAATGGTAATTTCCTCTCCGTCACCTTCAAGAGACGGGTCCGTTTCGATCGTTATCTGGATGGCTCCGTCGGCGCGCCGGAGCGTCAATTCCGCTTTGTGCCAGTTTTTCGGCATTGCTGGACGTATCTGTATTTTGCCGCCGATTAAGCGAACGCCCAGAATTTCTTCAACGGCCAGCCGCCATGTCCAACCTGCGGCGCCTGTATACCAAGTCCAGCCGCCGCGGCCGAGATGGGGTGCCACACCGGCGATGTCGCCCGCGACAGCATATGGCTCGGTTCGATAATGCTCTGCGCCTTCGCGTGTCGAACTGTGCGTTATCGGGCTAATTCGGTCGAACAGTGATTTGGCCACGTCGCCGTCGCGTATCCGTGCGAACGCGATCGCGAGCCACGTTGCCGCATGGGTATATTGCCCGCCATTCTCCCGGACGCCAGGCGGATAGGCCTTGATATAGCCCGGTTCGCGCGGCGTGTGGTCGAAGGGGGGATCGAGCAGGCGTATGAGGGTATCATCGTTGCGTACTAGGTAGCGCCTGGCCGACGCGAGCGCCGTTCTGGCTCGCTCCGGATCTGCAGCATTTGAGAGAACGGACCAGGATTGAGCGATGGAATCGATGCGACATTCCTGCTCCTGGGATGTGCCCCAAGGCCTGCCGTCGTCATCAAAGGCGCGCAGATACCATTCGCCATCCCAGCCAGACTGCTCGACCGCTGCGGCGAGCGCTTCGACACGCGCTTCCCAGCGATCACGAAACTCGGTTTGCCGCTCATCGACGCAGTGCAGTGTGAAGTTCCGGATAGTTGCGATGAGGAACCAGGCCAGCCATATGCTCTCGCCGCGTCCCCGCTCGCCGACCCGATCCATGCCGTCATTCCAATCCCCGCTGCCGATCAGGGGAAGGCCGTGAGCTCCGAGGCGATAGGCATGGGCAAGCGCGCGGTCGCAGTGAACGAACAGCGATTGCTTATAGTCGGTAACTTCAAATCGGGCGTAACGATCGGCCTCGCCGGCCGCGAGCGGCGGCGCTCTCAGAAATGGAATTTCTTCGTCCAGAATGGATTTGTCGCCGGTCGCCTCGACATAGTGCGCGACGGCATAAGGAAGCCAGACGAGATCGTCGGAGCAGCGGGTTCGGACCCCGCGGTCCGAAGGCGGGTGCCACCAATGGAGTACGTCGCCCTCTTCGAATTGGTGCGCAGCGGCGGCGAGGATATGTTGCCGCGTTGCGTTCGGATCGACCTGGATCTGGGCAAGGACGTCCTGGAGCTGATCGCGAAATCCGAACGCGCCACTGGCCTGATAGAAACCGGCGCGAGCGCGCACGCGGGCACTTAGCGATTGGTGAGGCAGCCACCGGTTGACCATCAGGTCGAAGGCAGGATCGGGTGTCTTGACCTGAACCTTTTCCAACCGATCGGCCCAGTCCGCTACGCGAACCCGGGCAGCAGTCTCGATGATGGACGGCGATTGCCAATGCCGGATAAGTTGGATTGCGTGCTCGAGGTTATCACCCTGGCCGAGGATGAAACAAACTTCGACGGTTCCTTCAGGGGGGATATCGAGATGCACCTGGAGGGCGCCGCAGCAATCGTCGCCGGCAGAATCCTGGCGGTTGCCCAGATCCCAGTTGAGCAGGCCGAGCGGTCGGGCCGGGTCGGCAACAACACCGTGAAAATCGCGGCGTGAGGTAGTGAAGCTATGAACGGCCTGGGTCGTGGCAAGAAAGGCGACGCGATCGCCGAACTCGTCCGTCCAGGAATTGCGTGCGAGAATTGCATGGGAGGCCGGGTCATAGCGCGATGTGCGAAAAGGGGCTTGCTCGCCCCTCACCGCGCCCAGGAGCCATTCCGCATAGTAGGTCGCCGTGATCCGGCGCGAGCGTGGCGTTTGATTGCGTAGGCGCAGACGCACCAGTTTTACCGGATCGTCGATTGGCACGAAGGTCGACAGCTCCTGCTCCAGGCCTTCGCTGTGGCGGTGCCATATGGTCCGATCGGGACTATGATGAATGCGGCACGCGGAGCCGCCGCCCGATGGCAAGGGTGTCGGGGTCCAGAGCCGCCCGTTCTCCTCGTCGCGCAGATAGAGCCGTTCACCTTGGGGATCCTCGACGGGATCATTGAACCAGGGCGTGAGTCTGTTCTCGCCGCTGTTGATCGCCCAGGCGAAGCCAAGCCCGGCCTCAGTAACGATCGTGCCGAACGCGTCGTTGGCCAGGACATTGGACCACGGAGCCGGGGTGGGAGCGTCGGGCTCTAGGTTGATCACATAGTCGCCAGTATCAGGCGCAAAGCCGCCCCAGCCGTTGTCGAAGAGGAGATCTACGGACCGCGGCACGGGTGCGGAGGTGGCTGGCGGCACGTTGGTGCCGACTGGGGCAAACGGCGGGCCGGGGTGCGGAGGTTGATCTACCCGGGCGAGCTGGTCGGCAAGCGTGACGCCGTCGTCTTCAAGGATCAGCTTGGCGGCCTGCTCGAGGAGCGCCACGCGCTCGTGATCGGAGGAGCTGACGCCCACTAGGTGGATGCCGCCATGGGTGCCAAGACGTTCCTGCGCGCCGGCGTCTCTCAGGACTTCCAGAAGGCGCTCGCGGACCGGTTCGACGTAACCTGAGGTGCCCTCGTGGACGATCGCGAGATCGAAGAGGATGCCGCGCTGGTGGCCGAGCCAATGCGCAGCGAGAACGAAGCGGAGCATACCGGTCTGTTCCGCGGTGCCGGCGCGCAGCATCACGATGGGATGATCGCCTGAAATACCAAGCGACCAGAGATCGACCTGCCGGAAGAGCCGTTCACCTCCGGGTGCAGGGTTTGTGCGGGCAGTAAAAAGATGGGAAAGGAGGGCCTGTACCTGAGGTACGAACTGTGGCTGTAGGCCCAGGTCGTGCATCTCGCGCGCTTTTGCCGCGATGGAATCGCTAACCACCCAATCCAGCGCGGACAACGTTGCATAGCGGTCGGCCAGGTCTAGCGCCGACTGACGCGATCCCGCCGCGATCGTGACGAAAGCGAGTTCGCGGCGCCCGTGCGGCGGCAGCATGACCTTTGCCCTGATCGCGCAGATCGGATCGAGCGACCAGCCCAATGCGCCAATCAGAGGCTCCTCTGTCATCGCGGTAGGATGCGTGACGTTGCCATGGCGACCGATGAAGGCTCTTCGATCAGCCTCAAGTCCGAGCAAGGCGACTCCTTCGTCATCTCCGATTATGCGAATCAGCAAAACCGGAGGCCGCTCGTCGGGATTGCGCGGTCGGCGCATGAACACGAGTCCATCGCCTCCGGGCAAGGCTTCAGCGCCCACGAACAGCTTGCTGAAAGCAGGATGCCGAGCGGCATCCTGGGGTGGGGCGAGCACCACCTGGACGTAGCCCGTCAGTTCGATTGTCCGGGCACGATCCTCCTCATTGACGAGCGCGATGCGTCTGATTTCGAGATCGTCGCCATGGGCAACGTTGACTAGCGTCGAGATCGACAGACCGCGCGAACGCTGACGGAATTCGACCTGATGGGCATGGAACATGACCTCCGGCGGCTCGCCGATGGCGGGGAATGGCCCCCCTGTTGCCGACCAGATATCGCCTTGATCGAGATCATGCAGATAGAGCCAGAAGCCTGCTTGGTCATCTGCAGGTTCGATGCGGGTAAGCGCATGCTGATTCCAGCTTAGACCCCCGGCACCGTCCGTGCGGATTCGGCTCGAAAGCCGGCCGTTGCCGAGGATGTGCCAAGCATGCTGCCCCGACGGTCGGTCTGGCGACCAACTGTGCAGCGCCGGGATGTTCCCTTCGGCGTGAGCGGGCGGGTCGCGAACCTCTACTCGTGCAATTTCTGGCGGAAGCTCCCACGGTATGCGTTCGTTGAGCAGGAGATCGACGGTGCCGACGTAAGGGTCCGCATGGAACCAGCGCACTAGCATGTTGTCGCACAGTGCATTTCCCAGCGCGGCGAGACTCATGCCATGGTGGTGCGCCATGTACGAGCGGACGATAGCGAACCGCTCGCCCGCCGGCAGGCGGGCCGGCGTGAAATCGGCGGCTTCGAAGAAGCCGAACCGTCCAATTAACCCCAGCTCGGCCAGCAGCTTGAGGTTGATTGTCGCAAGTGCTGGCCGGATCATAAGCGCAAGCGCCGTTGCGTAGGGGCTCACGACGAGGTCGTGGCCGAGGCCACGTTGAAGTCCGAGGGCAGGGACGCCGAAGGCGTGATAGCGATAGATGCGATCAGACCCCATCGAGGCGAACGATGATTCGGAGATTCCCCAAGGGATTTTGTGCGATTTGCCGAAGGCGGCCTGGATGCTGACGGCTGTTCGGTCGCTCATACCAAGCAGCGTGCCGGGATCGCTGTGCAAAAAGATGTTTGGCATCAGATATTCGAACATCGAGCCATTCCAGGACAGCAGCGCAAGCCCGGCCTCCTGTTTCGTGATGGGGCGACCGAGGTGGAACCAGTGGGAAGGATCGATATCGCCCTTCGCAATGGCGAAGAAGCTGGCGAGCCGTGCTTCGCTGGCGAGGAGATCGTAGTGATGCGCGTCTATGCGGTCGGCGCTGACGTTGTAGCCGATGTGAAAGAGCCGGCTACCTTCATCAAGCAGAAGTGAAAAGTCCATCGCGTGCGCACTGACGTTGGCCCGGCGGGCAAGGCTGTCGAAGCGACCATGAAGCTCGCGCGAGACGGCCTGCCCTTCCGCGATGGCAGCCAGCATCTTGTCGACCCATTGACGGGCCGCGTCGGATAATCCGCCTTCCTTGGTCGCGCTGAGCAGGCTGATGACGTGCGCGGTGCGCGAATCGGATGGCGTCGCCGAGCCGCCAGCCATGAAATCGGCGACCTTGGCTGCGGTTTCCGCGCAGTCTGTGGGATGGTCGGTTATAACTTCCCACCACGGGCAGAAAACCTGCAAATCGCGACGTATCCCGGACACGTGATGCTCGAGCCGCTCGAGCCAGACTTGCACTTCGCGCAAGATGCCGACGTCGGCTTCGGCAACGCTCGCGGCCATCACGCCCACCTGCTCGCGCAGTCTCGGCAAGTCGGCCGAAATGAGATCGTCGATCCCCCTGAGCCATTCGCGCTCATCGTCCGAAACCCGCTTCACCGTCTCGCCGACGGTAGCCAGGATCACACCGGCCGTTGAGCCCGCTTCGGTCCCGATAGACCGGATCGCCTGGGAGAGCAGCCCGATGATATCTTCTAGGCCTTGCCAGAGCTCGCGGCCTACCGGCGGTGCCCTCCCAGCATCTCGAAGAGCCTGGGCAACGGTAATCAGGCTGACGGCAAGATTGCCGCTGTCGACCGTGGAAATGTAACGTGGCTCAAGGGGAGCGAGCGTCCTGGTATCATACCAGTTGAGAATGTGGCCGCGGTAGCGTTCGAGCCGGTCAAGCGTATCGAACGTGTCGCCAAGACGGGTAGCCAGCTCGTTGAGACCGATATGCCCAAGCCGCCACGCTGTCAGGATCGACACCATCAACATGCCGATGTTGGTAGGCGACGTTCGGTGAGCGGTGTCCTCGTCGGGCGGCTCCTGGTAGTTGTCGGGAGGCAGCCAATTGTCCTCGGGCCGGACGAAGGTTTCAAAAAAAAGCCAGGTGCGCCGAGCGACGAGTCTGAGAAATCTCCTGTCTGCTTCGGTAAGCGCCTCGATCGGTGGTCTACGCGGGCGGCTGATCCAAACCGCGATCTCGGGTGCGAAGAACCAGAGCAGCAATAGCGGCGCCGCGACAGGCATCGATCCCGGCGCATAAGCGAGTAATGCGCCAGCTATAAGCACCGCAAGAAGGGGCGAGCTCCACATGTCGCGCCACGCCGCCAATCGCGGATGGCGCGCCGCGTTTCGCGTGGCCATATGAGCGGCCGAGGTCCATTCGAGCCGCCGCCGCCCCGATTGCAGCCGCCAGATCGTGACGGCTATGGCGTGCAGCGCGATGTATGCGTCGCTGACGAGGAAGGCGATGGCTAAAATCCAGCGTCCGAGATGATCCGTGAGGCGCCGCAGGACGCGCTGCATGACGCCGCGACGGCGGCCCTGAGCGAAGCCCGTTACGAGATCGGTAAAAAGATAAGCCCCGGGCGCGACGATCGCGAGCAATGTCCAGACCCAGGGTCGACCGTGAAACAGGAACCAACCGCCTAGGAGCAAGGCAACGATGCTGGCGGGTACCAGACTGCGCCTTAGATTGTCGAAGATCTTGAGCCTGTCGAACCACCCAAGCCGATTGCGCAGCCATCGGCCGTCACGCCCTGGGACAAAAGGAAACAGCCAGGGCAGGATTTGCCAATCACCCCGCACCCAGCGGTGCCAGCGCGCGGAAAAGTCGAGATACCCGGTCGGAAAGCGCTCGTAGACAATGACGTCGCTAACGAGCGCCGCGCGCCCATGAAGCCCCTCGAACAGGTCATGGCTAAGCAAAGCATTCTCTGGGACACGGCCCTCCAGACTCCGTTCGAATGCCGCCACATCGTAGAGGCCTTTGCCCACAAACACGCCGGTGCCCAGAAGGTCCTGGTACACGTCGGAAACCGCGCGAGAGTAGATGTCGATCATAGTATCGCCGCCGTAGAGGCGAGCGAACAGGGATTGCTCGGGGCCCTCCGGCCCTAGTTCAACGCGAGGTTGAAGGATAGTGTAGCCTCGTTCCACAATGCCGGTGTCGGGGGCAAAATGAGCCCGATTGAGTGGATGGGCGAGAGTGCCGACCAGACGGCGCACCACACCACCCGGAAGTCTGGTATCTGCGTCTGCCGTCAGTACGAAGCGGCATCGCCGCAGCCTTTCCACCTTGCCGGTGGTCAAATGGAATGCAGTGGCGTCGCCGCGCAGGATATAGGCGTTGAACTGCTCCAGCTTACCTCGCTTACGCTCCCAGCCCATCCAACAGCCCTGCGCCTCGTTGAAGAGGCGCGGTCGGTGGAGCAGATGAAAAGGTCCATTGCCCCTTGCGTCCTTGTAGCGGGCATTCAATTCTTCGATGCCTCGTACCAGCATCTGCTCGATCTCATCGTCGCCCAGAACCCTGGCGGTTGCGGCATCGGCGAAGTCGGTCAGGAGAACGAACTCCAGCGCTTCATCAGGGTTGGCTAGGCGATGCGCCTCAAGTCGCTCAAGAAGGGGAGCGATGTCGGAGGTCCGAGCGACGAGAACGGGGATTGCGATGGCCGTCGCACAATCTCCGGGAATTCCTTTCTTGAATTCCAGCTTGGGAAGCACGCATGGAGGAACGATTTGCGTGACCATCCAATTCACAAAGGTGATGCTGAGGATGGAAGCCGGCAGCAGCGTCAGTGCGATACACAGCAGCCAGGATAAGGGAGACGGTCCGGTCGAGGACATATATGCTGCAGGAACTGCAGAGGCCGCGATACCGGCAAACACCAGCGCGGTCGCGTAAAGCATACCCTTATGACGCAATATGCGTCGCAGAATCGAACCGGGTGTCCATGGGCGGGGATCGAGTGCATCCGTGAAAGCAGGCAGGCCGGCATCGATGAGCCAATAACCGACATGCCCCGAGGGGGCCTCTTCACTACTTTGACACTGTCGCAGAGCGCGCTGGGCAACCTCTCGTTCCAGGAGGCCGGATCGCGCTGCGAGCCGTTCTACCGCGTGACGATATTGGTCGCGAGTAGCGAAATCCATGCGCGGATAAATTCCTGCAGGATCACGCTTCAGGATCGCCTCGACCTGGCTGGTTCTGTCGAAAAAGTCGTTCCATTGGATGGTCGCGATCACGGCAAGATTGGCTATGCCGCGTGCCACGCACTCCGTGTTGTCGAATCCCCCGGTCGCGACGTCGGGAGAGTCCGTTAGTGCAAAAGGGGGAGCGACTTGAGGAAAAAGCTGGGTGAAACCCGTAACGATCATTTCAAGACAAACGATACGCAGCATCGTAGGAATCGCCCAGGTTTCAGCGATGCTGAGCGGCATCCTATTCTGATATCGAACGACGAATTCGACAGCCGAGGACAGTGAGACCTGCAGGTGAGACGCCAGAAGCAGAGACCGCGCGACTTGATGGGCGCGCGGTCGCCTGAGGCCGTCTTCAGCAAGACCGGGAAGTTTCGCGTAGAAAGCCTTCGGAAGACCCTCACCAATTTGCAGGATCGCGCGCTGGATCTGATAGTCGTTGTCGAGTAGCCATTCGGCTGCGGCGCTGCCGCGCTGGTCGGCTTGCGTGGCTGCCTGGCGGGCTCGAGCCAGCCAGTCTTTCATGGCGTCGAGATGCGCCCAGATGGGAAGAGGCGCTGAGCGACTGATCAATCCTGTCAGCTGGTGTCGTGTGGCGGTCTCGTCGGCCGCCCCCGAAATAGGGTCGGTCCCCTCAATATCGGCCATGATCAGGCTTGGGCGGCGAGGGGTAGCCGGAGGCAATTATGCCCTACGGCGATCTGCGCGTTTCCCGAGCGGATTGTCGCAGGCGTTACGAGCATTGGTACATTGCAATGCGTCATCAGGTAGGAGGCGACCGTTCCATAGGGTACGTCGGAAACATGCCGATGGCTGTGGCCGCGCGCGGACAGGACGGCAATATCGGCCCTCTCGCGCTGAATAAGATCGCACAGCACCTCGCGTACATCCTCGCCACGGATCGAAATCGTACGCATTCGTAGACCGGACGCCGAGAGGTTGGATTTCGTTCGATCCAGGTAGCTGCGTGCTGCTTGCTCATTTCGCTCTATAAGGGCTTGTTGAAGCTTCTTGTCCTCGACTTCCAGGGGCCGTGCCTCGATCATCTCGGGCGTAGGGACGACATGGACAAGCAGGAGTTCCGCTTCCGAGGCCTTCGCAAGACGCACAGCTAGGGGCAGCACGCTCTCAGCCCAGCGAGAGCCGTCAAGCGGCACCACAACCCTTCTGTAGGGCGCTGCCGGAAGCGGGGCCTCTACCGGTACGAGCAGGACCGGGGCTGGCGTCTGCATGAGCACCTTGTGCACGGTTGCCCCCATGCCCGGGCGACCGGCCTCTTGCCTGCCTCGTCTTCCCAGTACGACCATGCCGTCGTCGCACTCTCGGACAAAGCGGCAAATTTCCTCCGCGGTTTGGCCTTCGGCCAGTTCGATGGAGGTTTTGGTTGGAGGTGCGCTGGTCGCGGCGGCGCATCGATCGAGGGCGCGCAGGGCTTCGCGCCGCCGGAGGTTACATTCAATCGGGTCTGGACGAGAGCGCGTCGAGCCCTCGCCGTCAAGTACTTGTAGCAGGGTAATAGGAACGTCGAGCGTTGTCGCGAGCGCACGAGCGTGTGAGTAGATCCACGCATCATGATCGGAGCAATCGATGCAGGCGACAATCCCGGACTGCGGTCGGGGGGACGCCTGCGCCAGAGCTGGAAATGCTGAAGCGGCTGACATCAAATGCTCCTCTTGCCTTGGATCTCCATCGAATTCGTGGCGGCTAGGACAGCGGGAACATCCGGCATTTCGGCCTGGCGTACCCTCCACGACTCGAACCTGCTCTGACCCTATCTGGGGGGAACGACCCGCGAAATTGTGATATATACGAATGGCGATCGGTCGGTTGACCGGGTCGCAAGAGCATCAGAACCGAAAGCCGGTCGCTTGCGACTAGTACATCGGGCGGGCCTATATGCCTCCGCCTCGGTACCCGGCTTGAGCGTCCAAACCAACATGTCGGGATAGAGTGAAGGTCACCGGGCCACCTTTTCCTCGTCCGGAAGCGAACTCGTCGCCCCCGTTACCGCTCATATGGTCGCTCGCTTGCCCTGCGCATGAGCCGATCACCGTCATCCCAAGTTCTGCGCCGCCTGCCTTGTCCTGGGCGATCTGCGATCAGATGCCGTGGCAGGCGTCCCTTCTGTCTAGCGGCAAATACGCATTACCGCCGGCAGATGGTCTGCATAGTCTGCCAAGGGCAACCAACGAAGCTCTCAGCGCAGTGAGTGTGGATTGGAAGGAAATAGTATGACGATCGCGCTTAACGGGTTATTTCGATGCCGGCTGCTCACTTTCACACGGTGGTCGTGTTCCATCTGGGCGATTTTCGCCGCGCTCACTGTGCCAACGCTACCTTCGCCGGCCAGGGTCGTTCCCGCAGGGGAAGATACCTCGACCACCAAGCTCGCGGGTGTCTGGTCATTTGATGGCCGATCCGGCTGTAAGTCGGGGATGGCCTGGGTTCTTAATCGCAACGGATCTTACAGCGAAATCCGATTGCCTGACCAGACGCCGCTTGGCGGAGGAAAGTGGTATGAACGCGGCGATACCATCTATTACTCATTGCCGCGAGTACTGACAGCGGCCGCGGGACGGCCCGACAAGCGTATGGTCATTATAGAGCGCGGCCCGCGGCGCCTAGTGGCCGTGACGAACCGCAGGGTTCGTCATGTGATGCACAAGTGTCCGGGATGATCGAATGCCTTCGATCGAGATGTGCGAAACGTTCTGGCCCAAGCCCGAAAAGGGAACAAAAACGAGAGTGGAGTTCGAAGTCATACGTCGAGCATTGCCCCCTTATTGGCATATGCGGGATTTCGATTCTTGAGTTGTTCCCACTACGTCACGGAAAACTGACCCATCATGCCTTCGTCCTCGTGCTCCAGGATATGGCAATGGAACAGGAAGGGCGCCTTTGAAGCAGGCTGGTCGAAGCGGATTAATAACTCGACCGGTTCGTCCACGACGATGGTGTCACGTGGCCCCTGATCAAGAAGATCTGGCTCCTCGCCATCGCGACTTAGCACGTCGAAGTGCACTCCATGAATGTGGAAGGGATGGGCCATTTTCTGCCCGGAGACTTTCCATATCTCGACGGCGCCAAGCTCGACCTCCTCATCGATTCGATCCATATCGAATCGCCTGTGGTTGATCGTTAGCGGCTCTTCGTCGCTATCCATCATGCCCCCCAGCCTCATGTTGAGCACCAGACGTCGCCGTGCGACGACCGTCGCCGGATTTGGCACCGCGCGGGACGCCAAGAGGAGCGGAAGCGTGGTGCTACCTCGCTTGCTCGATGCCAAGCGCGGTGAGAATGTGAGGACAGTTTCATTGCCTGCGTTGTTTTCGCTAGCCTCGTGCCGATGCATCATGCCCATGCCATGCATCCTCAGGGTGCTTTGGTCCGGAGCCGAGACCAACGAGACCGGTTTGCCATCGCTGAAGTCCACCAAGATCTCCGCCCGCTGACCGGAGGCCAGAGTGAGGGACTGCAATTCAACGGACTTTTCCAAAAGGCCGCCCTCGGTGCCGATCCAATAAAAGGCTCGTCCGTCGCTGAACGAAAGATCGTAAGTCCGGGCATTCGAACCATTTACAAGCCGCAGCCGCACTAAGCTTCTGGGAACGTCTGCTCGCGGGTTGTACGCGCCGTTTACGAGAATAACGTTGCCCCGCCTCCCGTCCAACGCCACCATCATGCCCGCCGGTAACACCAGACGGCCATCCACGAACTGCCGATCCTGGATCAATATTGGTAGATCGTCGACGCCGTAATCTGAAGGCAAACCGAGACCTTGCTCTTCCTCGTCGGTGACGAAGAGCAATCCCGCTAGGCCTGCATAGACCTGCTCCGCCGTTCGGCCGTGTGCATGGGAATGATAAAAGAGAGTGGCCGCCGGCTGACGGATCGGCAGCGTCGGACGCCAAGTCTCGCCTGGACTAATGGTCTGGTGGGGGCTGCCGTCCAGCTCTCCCGGTACGAGCAGCCCGTGCCAGTGAACCGTGGTATCAGCAGACAGATTGTTGCTGACAGTCACCGTCACGTCGTCCCCGCGATGTACCCGCAGAGTCGGGCCGAGATAGCTGCCGTTGTATCCCATGGTGGCGCTCCGCCGCCCTGGGAAGAAAGTGGTTTCCCCTTCCTGCGCCCTCAGTCCAATTCTCTGCCCATGGTCGCGTGCATCTAACAGGCGAGGAATGGGCAGCGTGCCTGCTTGGTCCGGCGTCGCAAATCTGCGCGTGCATGCCGCCCCCAGCAGGAGGCCTCCGCCCGCCAAGAGAGTTCGCCGGCTCAGAAAAGTCATTTCGAAGCCCCTCCTGAGCAATCGTGAAACTGACGCAAACGCGCTTTTCTCGATCCCGATGAGATCCACCGAGGCGAAGCGCCGCTCTTCCCTTAAAGGGCGCTCGGGAGGGCAATATCCGTAATACCCGAACCGATCGCTTTTGTGCCCGCCCCCTCTGGGAAGAAAAAATTGCCCTTCTAAGCTGGTTGCGGCCCTCGCCAGTTGATCAATCATCAGCCAGGCGAGCGTTCAATCACTGCGGCACCGATCCGAGCGAGCGTCTATTCCGACAATTTAACCTGGGCCAGTCCGAGTGGCTGGTTCGGCGGTGAGCCTTGCCACGATCGCGCCGAAGCAAAAGCGGCGTGCGATTTACGTTTCGCTGTTTGCCACTGCAGCAGGCGGCGTCGCTTTCCAGTGCTCGGGCTAGGCGGAGGCTTTGATGGCCGCCGTCTTCGGTCATCCGCGCCCAGCTTTTGCTAATAGCCGAACTAAAGCGGACATGGCAGGCTGACCGCCGGCTTCGCAAATTACGTATACTGCCGCCTCCAGGCCGACACCATCTCAACGGCAAGCTCCCTGGGGAGCGAGAATCGACCGGGCATGTGTCCGGTCGAACTGAAACTCAGACTTGAAGGAATCATATTTGCGCAAGAAAGCAGCGATTATCGCTTCGCTCGCAGCCTTTGGCGTCCTTGCCGTCGGCGCCGGGCCAGTTCTCGCCGATGGGATGCCGCCGGGCATGCCGGACCTTGAGCAGACGCTCAAGGCGAAGCCGGCGCCGGCTCGGTCCGACACGGCCCAGATGCAAGGAATGCGACACCGCGAAGTGCCGATGCACGGTGAGATGATGCAGGACCATCGGATCGCTATGCGGGAGATGGGAACCCAGGACGGAGCCTCCCGCATGTTGCGTAGGTCGCGGGGCGGTTGCTGACCCTGCACTTAAGCCAGCTCCGATCACGAGGCTGGGTGGCCAACGACCGTGGCCTGGTTCAACTGCAGCTTTGGCCCGCCGTTCTCCCACGGCGGGCCAATTGGTTTTTGCACTTCGCTGTCGGCCGCCATCAAGCGGGATCATGAATTCGCTTGACCTTGGACCATGGTCCACCCCGCACGATCCCGCGCATGCTAGTCGCGATCCAAAGCGGATTCGTAAGTTACGTATACAGACTGCGTCTCGCTAGCAGCATTGAAGCTTCGGAATTGCCGGGATCGGAACGTCGATCGGGCAACAGGACGAACACTCGGAGACCCTCAATGCGACAGACGACATTTCGCGCGGCGACCATCAGCCTCTTCGCGACGCTAACCTTCGCCGCCGGCACCGCTCTCGCCCAGTCGACGCCCGCGCCCGCGCAGACTGCGCCGGCCCATGCCCACCAGCAGGGCATGGATCATGGCGGGCAGCAGATGCACGATCAGATGATGAAGGATCATCAGGCCGGCGCGCAGAAGCAGCAGCGGCAACCGGCCCAGCAGGATCAAAAGGGCATGTCGGGGATGGCCGGCATGTCCGGCGGGTCGCCTGCATCGAACGGCTCGGGCATGGCCGGTAAGGCGAAGAGTGGCTGCTGCAAGATGCCGATGAAGAAGGCCAAGCCGGCCGCGAAGAAGACCGCCAAGCCCATGGCCGACAAGCCGATGAGCGACATGTGAAGTTTCCAGCCCCGATAAAACACCCCCCGGGGCTGAGGGCCCGCCGCCGCCCCCGCGGCGGGCCAGTTCTTTGACGATGCCCAGCGTCGCCCCGTGCTCCCAACTTTCAAAGCCGGGACCGAGCAACTGACGTGAGAGAGGAAACAGTGATGCGAAAACATCTTGGCGTCGGTGCTGCTGTTGGCTTTCTGCTCTTTGGCAGCACGCCGCTCCTCGCACAGGGTATCGGCCATAGCTTGTTCATGCGCGGCAAGATCGTCCGTACGGATGCGGGCGGCACAGTGGCCTGCCTGGGCAAAGCCGATGGCGCGCACATCGGGCAGATACTCGAAGTCTATCACGCAACGCCGCGCCACCGCCGCCTTGTCGGTCATGTCGAAGTCGACCAGATTTTCGACGACCATTACGCTCATTTCCGCGTGAGGGACGGGACGCTTCAGAAAGGCGATTGGGTGAGCCTAAAGCGCGTCCGGGCGTAACGCCAGAATTGGAATGCCAAGCGCCGCCCTCCCCAAAAGAAGAATCAGCCGAGTAGCGTGTCTCGGCATAATTCCGATCATGCGTGCGCGAATAGGTTCGGGAGTCGATGAATACTCATCGGCTCCGTTGGCGTGTCTGACCCTCAAAGACCGCGACACCGATACCAAACTACCTTCTGCGGAACTTACTTATAGGCCGCCCGGGCAAAGAGATTACTCCGTCAGGCCATCGATAGAGATGGAGTCAGGTAATGTTCGAGAAGGCGATCGGGACCATCAATGCGGCGGCCTCCTTCCGACACCGCTATGATAATTTCATCGGTGGTCGATGGAACGCTCCTGCGAGCGGCGAGTATTTCGCCGACAAGAGCCCGATCAATGGTGCCCAGATCGCCGAGTTCGCGCTGTCGACGCCGGAAGATGTCGAGCGCGCGCTCGATGCGGCGCACGCCGCCAGGGATCAATGGGCAAGGATCGCGCCCGCCGAGCGCGCCAGGATTCTCAATCGCGTCGCCGACCGGCTCGAGGATAATCTGGAGCTGCTGGCGCTTGCCGAGACGATCGACAACGGCAAGCCGATCCGCGAGACCCGCGCTGCCGACGTGCCGCTTGCGATCGACCATTTCCGCTACTTCGCCGGCTGCATCCGGGCGGAGGAAGGCGGCATCTCGACGATCGATGCGGACACCATCGCCTATCATTTCCGCGAGCCGCTCGGCGTCGTCGGCCAGATCATCCCGTGGAACTTCCCGCTGCTGATGGCGGCGTGGAAGATCGCCCCGGCGCTGGCGGCGGGCAACTGCACCGTCATCAAGCCCGCATCCCAGACGCCGCTCACCTTGCTGATGTTCGCCGAGCTCACCGCCGACATCCTGCCGCCCGGCGTGCTCAATGTCGTCACCGGCCCGGGACGGACCGTCGGCCAGGCGATCGCCGCCAATCCGCGCATCGCCAAGGTCTCGTTCACCGGCGAGACCGTCACCGGCAAGCAGATCATGCACGCGGCTGCCGACCATCTGATCCCCCAGACTATGGAGCTTGGCGGCAAGTCGCCCAACATCTTCATGGCGGACGTGCTCGACGAGGACGATGCCTTCTTCGACAAGGCGCTCGAAGGCTTTACTTTGTTCGCGTTCAACAAGGGCGAGGTCTGCACCTGCCCGTCGCGCGCGCTGATCCATGAGTCGATCTTCGACCGCTTCATCGAGCGCGCCGTGGCGCGCGTCGCCGCGATCCGCCAGGGCGATCCGCTCGACCCCTCGGTCCAGGTCGGCGCGCAGGCGTCGGAGGACCAGCTCCACAAGATCCTGGGCTATATCGATATCGGCAAGGCCGAGGGCGCGCAGTGTCTGGTCGGTGGCGCCAGGGCGCTGCCGGGCGGTGCGCTCGACCAGGGTTATTTCGTGCAGCCGACGGTGTTCGTGGGTCAGAACCACATGCGCATCTTCCAGGAGGAGATCTTCGGTCCCGTCCTGTCGGTCACCACCTTCAAGACGGTCGAGGAGGCGATCGCACTTGCCAACGACACCGCCTACGGTCTTGGCGCGGGCGTCTGGACCCGGAGCGGCAACACCGCCTACCGGCTCGGCCGCGCGATCGAGGCCGGGCGGGTCTGGACCAACTGCTATCATCAGTACCCCGCCCATGCCGCCTTCGGCGGATACAAGGCGTCGGGCTTCGGGCGTGAAAATCACCGGATGATGCTCGACCATTATCAGCAGACCAAGAACCTGCTCGTCTCCTATGACGAGCACGCGCTCGGCCTGTTCTGACCCCTCGCTCAAAGGAGAAACGGACATGGCGAAAACCATGAAGGCGGCGGTCGTCCGCGAATTCGGCAAGCCCCTGGTCATCGAGGAGGCGCCGATCCCGGCGGTCGGCCCCGGGCAGATCCTGGTCAAGATTGCGGCAACCGGCGTGTGCCATACCGACCTGCACGCGGCAGAAGGAGACTGGCCGGTCAAGCCCAACCCGCCCTTCATTCCTGGCCATGAAGGCGTCGGGCATGTCGCCGCCGTCGGTGCAGGCGTCACCCATGTGAAGGAAGGCGACCGGGTCGGTGTGCCCTGGCTCTACACCGCCTGCGGGCACTGCGTGCATTGCCTGGGTGGCTGGGAGACGCTTTGCCACGAACAGCAGAACACCGGCTATTCGGTCAATGGCAGCTTTGCCGAATATGTCCTCGCCGATCCCAACTATGTTGGTCACCTTCCCGACAATGTCGACTTCCTCGACATTGCGCCGATCCTCTGCGCGGGCGTCACCGTCTACAAGGGATTGAAGGCCACCGAGGCCCGACCCGGCGAGTGGGTGGTCGTCTCCGGCATTGGCGGGCTCGGCCACATGGCGGTGCAATATGCCCGAGCCATGGGTCTCAATGTGGCCGCGGTCGACATCGACGATAGCAAGCTCGACCTCGCTACACGCCTTGGCGCCACACTGACGGTCAACGCGCGCAACGAGGACCCTTCGGCAGCGCTCAAGAAAGCCATTGGCGGCGCGCACGGGGCGCTGGTGACCGCCGTTTCGCCCAAGGCGTTCCAGCAGGCGCTCGGCATGGTCCGGCGCGGCGGCACGGTCGCGCTCAACGGCCTGCCGCCGGGCGACTTCCCGTTGTCGATCTTCGACACCGTGCTGAACGGCATTACCGTGCGCGGCTCGATCGTTGGCACGCGGCTCGATCTGCTCGAGGCACTGGCGTTCGCCGGCGAGGGCAAGGTCAAGGCCACGGTCCATGCGGACAGGCTCGAGAACATCAACGACGTCTTCTCCCGCATGCATCATGGCGACATCGAGGGCCGGATCGTCCTCGACCTCGCCTGAAGCCGACTTCGCGAAAGTACAGTTCATGTCTCCCTTACATATCCGGCCGATCGCGCGGCGCCGTTTCGTCCAGGGGCTGGCGATCGGCGGCGCGGTCGCCGGTTTCGCCCCGGCGCTTCTCGCGCGATCCGCACCAACCTTGCCCGCTGAGCTGAGCGGGACCGAGTTCGACCTCGAGATCGCCGAGCTGCCGGTCAACTTCACCGGCAAACGCCGTATCGCGACCGCCGTGAACGGCAGCGTGCCCGCGCCGGTCCTGCGCCTGCGCGAAGGCGACACGGTCACGCTGCGCGTACGCAACGGCCTCAAGGAGATGTCGAGCATCCATTGGCACGGCATCATCGTGCCGGCGGAGATGGACGGCGTGCCCGGCATCAGCTTTGCCGGCATCGCGCCGGGCGAGACCTTCACCTATCGCTTCGAGGTCCGCCAGAGCGGAACCTACTGGTATCACGCTCACACGCTCGCCGAGCAGACGGGACTCTATGGAGCGATCATCGTGGAGCCAAAACAGGTGCCGACGGCGCGGGCGCCCGATCGCGACTATTGCATCGTACTCAGCGACTGGTCGGACGAGCCGCCGTTGCAGATCTTCCTCAATCTCAAGAAGCAGAGCAGCTACTATAATTTTGCGCAGCCGACCGCCGGCGATTTCCTCAAGGATGTCGGCACCATGGGCTTGGGCAAGGCGCTCGAGCGGCGGCGGATGTGGAACAGCTCGCGGATGAACCCGACCGACTACAGCGATGTCTCTGCCGCGACCTACACCTATCTGATGAACGGCGCGCCGCCCGCCGGCAACTGGACCGGTATCGCCGCGCCCGGCGAGCGCGTGCGCCTGCGCTTCGTCGGCGCGGGGACGGCGACGTTCTTCGACGTGCGGATCCCCGGGGTCGAGCTGACGGTCGTATCCACCGACGGGCAGCCGGTCGAGCCGGTCACGGTCGAGGAATTCCGGATCGGCCCGGGCGAGACCTACGACGTCGAGTTCACCATGCCCGAGGGCGGCGCCCGCACCATCTTCGCGCAGGCGATCGATCGGAGCGGCTATGCGCGTGGCACGATCGCACCGGCCCCGGGCATGGCGGCAGCCGTGCCGCCGCTCGATGCCCGGACCTGGCTCGAGCCGGTCGACATGATGGGCGCGATGGCGACGATGGGCGCAATGGGAGGCGACGCGCATGCCGGGCACGGCATGACCGAGATGCCGGCCAGGGCACGGCACGCCCGCACCGAATATGGCGCCAATACCGACATGCGCGTCGACTATCCGCGCACCAATCTCGACGATCCCGGCGCCGGGCTGCGCGGGCGCGGCTGGCGCGTGCTGACGCTGGCCGATCTGCGCACGCCGGGCGGCGATCCCGACCCGCGCGAGCCCGAGCGCGACATCGAGCTGCATCTGACGGGCAATATGGAACGGTTCATCTGGTCGCTCGACGGCATCAAGCTCAACGATTCCAGGCCGCTTCATTTCAAGCCAAACGAGCGGCTGCGCGTCACCTTCGTCAACGACACGATGATGGCGCATCCGATGCATCTGCACGGCATGTGGAGCGATGTCGAAGGCCCGGACGGCGCCTTCCAGGTCCGCAAGCATACGGTCGTGGTCCAGCCCGCCCAGCGGGTGAGCTTCCGCGTCACCGCCGACGCCATGGGCCGATGGGCCTTCCACTGCCATCTGCTCTATCACATGGCGGCCGGCATGTTCCGGGAGGTGGTGGTCGCATGATCCGGATTTTCCCCTCGCGCGGCATCGCTCTTGGCGCTGCCCTCTTCCTGGCGCCGGCGATCACGGCTCCCGCCCTCGCGCAGGATGCCTCGCCCCCGTCGCCCGCCGCCACCCCTGCCCAAACGGCCACTCCCGCTCAGCACACCCCTTCCGCGCAAGGCTCTCAGGACCATGCGGGCATGGACATGCCGGGCATGGATATGACCGACACGAAGGCGTCCGGTAACGGCGCCACGATGGACATGGGCTCGATGCAGGGTGGCAAGGCCCCGCCGGACGCGCGCAACTCGGACGATTATGCCGACGGCTATCGCAACTCGACGCTGCCGGGCTATGAGATGGCCGACAAGCTCTCGATCCCCAAGATACTTGTCGATGAGCTCGAATTCGCCAGCGGCAACGAGGGTCAGGGCGTGGGTTGGACCGTGCTCGTCACCAAGGGTCAGGACAATGACAAGCTCTGGCTGCGCAGCCAGGGCCTCAAGAACTCCCGCGACCAACGTCTCGATCCGGAGAGCAGCGTCGAGGCGCTGTGGTGGCACAGCAAGAACCCGTTCTGGGGCACGCTGCTCGGGGTCAGGCAGGATCTCGGCAAGGGCGCGACGACATGGCTGGCCGCCGGCGTCGAGGGACTGGCGCCTTATTGGTTCGACGTCCAGCTCACCGGCTATGTAGGGACCGATGGGCGTCTCGCGGCGCGCGCCAAGGCCTCCTATGAGGTCCTGTTCACCAATCGGTTGATCCTTACGCCGCAGGTGGAAACCAATATCTATTCGAAGCGGTCGAGCGATCGGCAGCTCGGCAGCGGCTTCAGCAATGTCGAGCTGAGCGGACGGTTGCGCTACGAGGTGTCGCGCAAGTTCGCGCCCTATATCGGCTTCGTCTGGGAGCGCGCATTTGACGGCACGGCCGATTTCCGTCGCCTGCGCAGGGAAGGGCCTTCCGAACACAGGCTGGTGATCGGCTTGCGCGCCTGGTGGTGATCCGCGGATGGCCACTCGAGGGATCGACCGCGAACGCGCCGCGTGACAAGGCTGGATCGCAAGCCAACGGTCGCTGGCCGGCCTCCTTTTTCGTCTTGTTGCTCGCGGCGGCTGCGGCGTCGGCGGGACAGACGGCCATTCTCGCCTTCCTTCCGGCACTGGTCGACCCGGCTCGTGGCGCGCTATCGTCAAGCGCTCATGATTTTCACGTCGCGAGC
The DNA here is from genome assembly GCF_001557005.1 of Sphingomonas sp. CCH15-F11. NCBI lineage: Bacteria > Pseudomonadati > Pseudomonadota > Alphaproteobacteria > Sphingomonadales > Sphingomonadaceae > Sphingomonas > Sphingomonas sp. CCH15-F11. Next base: position 29,161 of record NZ_LSKG01000144.1, read on the forward strand.
CTGACCGCGGTCCATCCCCTGGCAGCCTTGCTGGCGGCGCCGCTCTGGGGCTGGATCGCGGACCGGGTCGACTATCGGGCGATGTTGCGCGCAGCGCTGGTCATCCTCGCGCTGGTGACCGCGCCGATCGGCCTCGTCGGGTTGCCTGAGCTTTATGCATTGCGTCTGGTGGCGGGGATGGCGTCGGCCGCCATCATACCGTTGGGCTTGCTCTGCGCGAGCTTTGCCGCAAGCGGGCGCGCGGACCAGGCGCGCCGCTTCACCTGGCTGACCGCCTTCGTGTTTCTGGGCGATCTCGCCGGTCCGCTGGTGGCGGAGGTCTCGGCCGCGATCCTGCCCCGCGCTCCCCTCATGATCCTCGCTCTCGGCATCGGTGCCGTCGGGGCGGCGCTTTGCGCCGTGCGTCTGCCGCGCTGGTGTGCACCTTGCATCGATGGCGGAGACCTGCCCGCGCCTACGCTCGGCGCGACGTTGATCCTGCTTTTTATCACGATCGTCGCGGGCGGCGGGCTGGCGGCGATGCATGTCAATCTCCTGGTGACGCGGAGCGCCATTTCGCTGAGCCGCGAAGAGATCGCCTGGATGCTCAGTCTCTGCGGATTGGGCATGCTGGCGGCACAGATCTTCCATGCAAAGCTGGATTGGCTGGTCACTGTGCCGAGGCGGCTTGCCGGATTGACGCTGGGCCTGCTGGCTGTGGCACTTTTCATGTTTCCTGTCGCCGCGAGTATGGCCGAGCTCAGTGGGATCATCGTTGCTGCCGGCTGGAGCTCGGCAACCCTTCGATTGGTCACCAGCTTCTGGATCAGCGGCGGCGGGGCCCCTTCAGGCGTGAAGCTCGGTTTCCAGCATTCCGCCGCCAGCATCGGGCAGGCGCTCGCGCCGCTGGCGATAGCCATCGTCGCTCCCGGGGCGCAGCCGCTCGTTCTGTGGGGGATTGGTGGTCTATCGCTAGCGCTGCTTGTGTCCCTGCCGCTAGCCTGGAGGCCGCCCGCCATCGTAAAATCATCTGCGTGATGAGGGGAGGGGCGCATTGATGCGTATAGAAAAGAAGGGGCCTCTGCCCCATGCTTATCGTTCTTCCGCGAGTCATTTCATGAAGACCCGCCTATTCGTCGCCTTGCTGTTCCTCGCCATGCCCGGCGTAGCGCTTGCGGCCAGTGATATCGTCGTCCACCGGGATCCGGGATGTGGATGTTGCGAGAAGTGGGCGCAGGCCGTGCGCGCGAAGCTGGGACGCAAGGTCGTCATGCGTGACGATGCGTCGCGCAGCGAGCTTCAGCGCAAGGCCGGCATGCCCCGGACGCTGGCATCTTGCCACAGCGCGATCGTCGATGGCTATATGATCGAGGGCCATGTCCCGATATCCGACGTCAAGCGCTTGCTGGCGACCCGTCCTGCGGGCGTCAAAGGCATTGCGGTTGCGGGGATGCCGATCGGTTCGGAGGGCATGGAAGTGGCAGGCGCTGCCCGCCAACCCTATACGGTGGTGGCCTTCGGCAGCGCCGGTCAGCGAATTTTCGCCCGCCATTGATATCGCGCGGTTTGCAGCATCCTGCAGAATTGCCCGGTGGTAGAGGACCCCGCTGTCGAGTGTAGAACCTTGTGTCAAGCGAGCTGATGGCGTCCCTACCCCTACCTACACTGAAAAAGCAACGATTTGTCTTGTAAGTTGTTCGCGGTCGTCTCCCTGATTTGCCTGAATTTGGCCCAAAATGTGGAACGATTGTGGGACCGTTTGCCCACCGAAAGTGTGAGAACGGCCCCAACATTCCCGATCAGGGCCCCGAACCGATGGCACTCACAGCATTGAAGGTGAAAAACGCGAAGCCCGGTCGCCATGTCGATAGCCGGGGCTTTGCCTGATTGCACTTTGCGTTCGCTTGCATTACATCGTCATGCAGAAAGGAAATCGACATGGCCGCAAACGCTCTTGTGCAGACCCGGATCGACGGAGCGGTGAAGGAGGAAGCCGCGACCGTGCTGGCTGCTATGGGGCTGACCGTCTCCGATGCCGTGCGCCTGATGCTGACCCGCGTTGCCCGCGACAAGGCCTTGCCGTTTGAACCGCTGGTGCCCAATGCCGAGACGATCGAGGCCATGAAGGAAGCGCGCGAGGGAAAGGGCAAGCGGTTCGCCACGGTGGTCGACCTGATGGCCGACCTCAATGCGGACGATTGAACGCTTCGGGCGGTTCAAGCGCGACTACAAGCGGGAGAAGAAGGGGCAGCACGCCAAGACGCTGGACGCTGACCTGATCCCGATCATCGAGGCGCTGGCATCCGACGAGCCGCTTGAACCGCGCCACCGCGACCATGCGCTGACCGGCGACTGGCGCGACCATCGCGATTGCCACATAAAGCCCGACCTCGTGCTGATTTACCGCAAGCCCGATGACGACACCTTGCAGCTTGTGCGCTTGGGATCGCACGCGGAATTGGGTTGGTGACGCCCGCGCATGGCGAGCTTATACGTTTGTCGGGTATGTCAGCCAGAGGCACGATTACGGGTTAGGTGTGATCAGCGAGCATCCGATGCCAACAAGCTTTTGCAGAAGACATCAATCGCAGAGATGCATTCGGCAGGCGCTGCTTGAAACAAAAATGAGGGCCATAAATCACTTTCACCCTCAAATTCTGACAAATTTGCCGTTAGTTCACGACTGGTGAGCGAGAAATGAGCCGATCGCGTTGGGCTTGAAGAGCCGACCGCTCGCTCCACCGTCGTGACCCCTACGTTGATGACCGGCGGATGCTGGCCCGGTAGACGATGCTGCCGAGAGCGACGACGACGCCCATGATGGCAAAAGATTCCATGCTCGAATGGCTCAAAAGCCAGATCGTGAGAAGGAAGGCGGAGTGCCGGCGCTGGGCCGAGCACCACACCCATCCCGAGCGCGGCGATATCACCGTGGCCTAGGCGCTGGAGATGGAGCGGCCTGTCCTGCAGCCGATCCTGGCGCCCTTCGATGGCTTCCATGAGAGCGAGCATGCCGTCACCGGCACCTGCCTCATCAGCTTCGACCGCAACCGCTACTCGGTCATGTCCAGGGCGGCGCGGCGCACGGTGCAGGTGCGCGCCTATGCGGGCCGGATCGTCATCCGCTGCGGCGAAGAGATCGTCGGGGAACATGAGCGTCACTTCGGGCGGAACCGCACCATTTACGATCCCTGGCATTATCTGCCGGTTCTGGCCCACAAGCCCGGTGCCCTGCGCAACGGCGCGCCGTTCCAGGACTGGGAGTTGCCGCCATCCCTCCATCGCCTGCGACGCAGGCTGGGGCACGGGGATGAGGCGGATCGCAGGTTCGTGCGGGTGCTCTCGGCCGTGCTCACCGATGGCTGGAGCAGGTCGAGGCGGCGGTGCGCGAAGCGCTGGCGAGCGGAACGGTCAGCGACGACCTGATCCTCAACATCCTCTCCCGTCGCCGCGAGCCGGCGACGCCCCATAGCATCGTCACTTCGGAAGACCGGATGCTGAGTCACCCGCCGATCGCCGACTGTGCCAGCTATGACCGACTGCGAGGCTATGATGCAGCGGCATGAGATGATCGACACAATGCGCGGCCTGGGCCTCAAGGGCATGGTGGCCGCGTTCGACGAGGCCGTCACCACCGGCCTCCAGCGCCAGCGCACCACCATGGAGATCCTGACCGATCTGCTCCGCGCGGAAGCCACCCATCGCGACGCCGCCTCGATCCGATATCGCATGACGGCCGCGCGGCTGCCGGTGGTGAAGGACCTGGAGCGGTTCAGCTTCGAAGGGACGCCGATCAACGAGGGACTGATCCGCTCCCTGCATGATGGCTCCTTCCTACCGGCGCGTCGCAACATCGTGCTCGTCGGCGGCACGGGCACCGGCAAGACCCACCTCGCCATCGCGATTACCGCCAACGTCGTGCGCAAAGGGGCTCGGGCACGATACTTCAACACCGTCGATCTGGTGACACGCCTCGAAGAGGAGGCCCGGATCGGCAAGGGCGGGACCCTGGCGGGACAGCTCTCACGGCTCGACCTGGTGGTGCTCGATGAGTTGGGATATCTGCCGTTCGCGCGCTCTGGTGGCCAGCTCCTGTTCCACCTGATCAGCAAGCTCTACGAACGCACCAGCGTCGTTATCACGACCAACCTCGCCTTCGGCGAATGGCCTACCGTGTTCGGGGATCCCAAAATGACCACGGCTCTGCTCGACCGCGTCACTCATCACTGCGATATCGTCGAGACCGGCAACGACAGCTGGCGCTTCAAAAACCGCAGTTAGCCGCCACTCTCACCCCAGCTTCAAAACGAACTTGCGCTGTGTACGCCTCCGGCCGGGCTACGCCCGACCTCCGCCGCACACAGCGCAGGGCATCAACCCTCCGCTCAATCTCGAAAAGGGGGTCCCCCTTCAACGCCTATACGGGGTCCCGTTTGCGCGCCGTTTGACAAAGTGAATGGCAGACTGCCGATCACCCCGGCATTGCTGCTGACCGCGAATTATACCTACACCGATTCCGTCCGGAAGGGTGGCGGCGAGCCCGCTTTCGACGGCAGTTCGCTTGACGGAACGCCGCTCGACAAGACGCCCAGGCACATGGCCAACGTTCGCCTGGACTGGCAAGCGACCGAGCAGATCGCGGCCTATGTGCTCGGCTACTACTCGGGCAAGCAGACTTTCAGCGGGTTCCGCAACGGCGCGCTCAACACCCGCACCCGTGAAGGGAGCACGACCTTCGATGTCGGCATCAATTTCACGATCAATGAGAATTTCGCGCTGAGGGCGGCGGTGCTCAACGTCACCGACAAGATCGTGCCGGTCGATGACCGCGGCCGGTTTGATGGTCTCGACGGCAACTGGATGCTCGATGAAGGGCGCCGCTTTTGGGGCACGGCAACGATCAGCTTCTGATCGATCAGGCCGGCCTTCTGCCTTCGCGTTCGAATATTCGCTGAATGCAGAGAGTCGGCCCCTTTTCATCCATGGATCCCGATTCAAGAAACGTTTCTAAAGTCAGAATTCAGTGATCAGTGGATTCGATCTCCGTAAGGAGCGGGGTGGGAGCACATAACCCTGACCGGCGAAGAATATCGCTGGCCAAAATTCTTAGCGTAGGATTTGGTCCCCTCCTGGAAACGCACCATGATCGCCATGTGCGGCATCGAGCGCGTCAGTCGCATTTGCGCCCGATGCCAACTGTCATGGATCCGTCCAAGCTGGTGACGGGGCGCGAAACGGCGCGGCAGTTTTTGCCCTTGCGGGGACGCCGGAGGGCTTTGCGCTCAGAGGCTGTCATGCACACCTGTTCATACAGCCATTTATCGGCAAAAGCTTGCCCATCGACGCGCACGCGGCGCCGGTAACGGGATTGGTACCGAGACTTTTCCTCCGGCGATAGCGACTGGAATGAACAGTCCCGTGAGCCGGGCGGCATCTGAGCAATCGCGGGCGAGGATAGAGCAGCCATCGACCCGGCTGCCAGACCTGCGAACAGAAGTTTGGTGCGCATGGACAAAAGGTTCACCGAAACTCGCATCCAAGTGTGGCGTTTGTCGACAGAACGTGGCTAGCCCACGAGCAAGGGTTGGCTGGGACTGCGCGGCATCGGACTCCTCGATCGATCACTGTGCAATTTGCGCCTCGCTGTCGTCAGACCGGGGTCTGAGCCAAAGACTGGCGACAAACCAGGCGAGCGCTACCGCCCCGGCAGAAAAGACGATATCTCCAGGAACCCTCAGCCACACCAGCAGATCGACCACCGGTTGCTGCATGAACTCGGCCGAGCGAGCGTACCAGTAGCCCTTGTCAATCGCGGCGATCAGCTGAAGCGTACCAAGTGGCAGCAAGGTCAGGAGCGCCATCAACGCAAGGCCGATGTTGAAGCACCAAAAGCTCGTCTTCAGCACGCCTTCGTTCCAGATCAGGTTCGGCAACATGCCACGCAGGCAGAACAGGACGAGCCCGACGCCCAACATGCCGTATACGCCGAACAATGCGGTGTGTCCGTGCAGCGGCGTCAGATTGAGACCCTGCATGTAATAGAGCGACAGCGGCGGATTGATGAGGAAGCCGAACAGGCCTGCTCCGACGAGATTCCAGAAGGATACCGCGAGGAAGAACATGACGGGCCATTTATAACGCTGCATCCAGGGTGTCGCGCTGCTCAGCTTCCAGTGTTCATAAGCTTCGAAGCCAATATAGGCGAGCGGCACGACCTCGAGCGCTGAGAAGCTCGCGCCAAGCGCCAGCACCGCGATCGAGGTTCCCGCGAAGTAGAGATGGTGCAACGTTCCCAGCACTCCGCCTGCCATGAAGATGATCGTGGCAAACAAGACGGCGACCGTGGCGGTGGGTGTCGGAATGAGGCCGAGGCGCGTGAAGAGGAAGGCGATGACCGCGGTGGCGAACACCTCGAAAAAGCCTTCGACCCACAGATGGACCACCCACCAACGCCAATATTCAATCATGGAGAGCGCTGTATGCTCATTCCAGAACAGCCCGGCACCGTAGAAGAGTCCGATGGCTACGGCGGATAGGAAAAACAGCATCGTGATGTGGCGGGATTCGGACTTCTCTTTGAGCGCAGGCCAGAGCGCCCGGCCGACGAGCACAAGCCAGAGCATCAGGCCGATGAAGAGAAACCACTGCCAGAAGCGCCCCATATCGACATATTCCCAGCCCTGGTGTCCGAACCAGAAGTTCCTCTCCAGTCCCAGTTTCTGCATCACCGCGAGCCATTGCCCGGCAAAGGAGCCCACGACGATAATCAGGAGGCAGGCCCAGAGGATGTTGGCACCCAGAGCCTGGAACCTCGGTTCATGGCCCGAGATCGCAGGAGCTATGTAGAGGCCCGTTCCCAGCCAGGCTGTCGCGATCCACAGCACGGCAAGCTGCGTGTGCCAGGTGCGGGTGATCGAATAGGGCAGGATCTCGGCCGCTTCATAGCCATAAACCAGCTGCCCCTCGACCTGATAGTGGGCCGTCATTGCACCCAGCATGATCTGCGCGAGAAACAGTGCGAGAACGACCCAGAAATATTTGGCTGTCGCCCGCATCGAAGGCGTCACCGCGATCTCGCACAGCGGATCTTTCGCGGGGAGGTCGTGCTCCTTCTCCCTTCGTCCGTGCGTCACCGCATGGTGCCAACCCAACAGCGCGATGCCGGCAAGCAGGAAGGTGACGCTGAAGGCCGACCAGATGAATGTACTTGATGGTGGGCGATTCCCGACCAGCGGCTCGCTCGGCCAGTTGTTCGTATACGTTGTCGTCCGCCCTTGTCGTTCCGTTGTGGCCGCCCAGGCCGTCCACCAGAAGAAGGAGGTCATGGCGGCTCGGTGCCCTGCGTCGGGGACCGTATCGTTCTTCATGGCATAGTTTTCGCGCAGCTCGGCGGTGGCGGGGTCGTTGCCGAACAGATTGACGTAGTGCTTTGCCACCCGCTCGATTGCCACCGCGCGATCGTTGCTGATCGTGATGGTATCCGTGCTCGCTTCAAACGTGTTTCGGCGCATTTCCGTTTGCAGCCGCCGCTGGAGGAGCGCCTTGTGTTCCTCGTTTAAACTCTCAAAGGCGCCGCCCAGATCCCGCTGTGCCCAGAGATCGAGAAGTGCCAGTGATTCCCGGTGCAACCAGTCGGCTGACCAATCGGGCGCTACGTAGCCGCCGTGTCCCCAGATCGAGCCCAGTTGCATGCCGCCCATAGATTGCCAGACCTGGCGGCCACGCTGCATCTCGGCACGGGTGAAGACGGTTTCGCCGTTTGCGGTCACGACCTTGGCGGGAAGCGGCGGCGCCTGAATGCTGATGTCGCGGCCAACCAGAAGCAGGACGGCAAAAGAGACTGCCAGCAATGATAGAAGCCAAATCCAGAGCTGACGTGTTCGATCCATGGTTCTCCCCTATGGGCTACGAGGCGGTACAGCAAAGCGACTAGCGCGCTGCGCGCCGTGCCATCATGCCGCCCGTGATCAATTCTTCCTGGGGGCAGGCTGATCCGATTGAACGACCGGACCGCCTTCCGCTTCCCACCGGTCGACACAGTCGCAATCGTCATAGGCATCGACCGCCAAGGTCTCGGCGCCGGCTTTTGCCTGTGATCCTTCTACAGGCGGAAAGAGGATCGTCAGAAGCAGCACAGAGTTTTCCGCGCCCTTGACCGAGTGCGGCGCGCCTCCTTCGAGATAGACCCACTGGTTACGCCGCAGTTCGATCGAGCTTGCGCTGAGCTCGACTTTCACATGGCCCTCGAGGCAATGCAGCATGATGCTGCCCGGCACCTGATGCTGGCGCATTTCGGTGCCGCTCGGGATCACCAGCCGGATGGTTTCGAAATGGTCCGCCTTCACGATCGCTGTGGAATGTTCTTCATGTGTCGTCACGTTCTCGGGCAAGAGATCGACGACTTCTCCGGGCGCTGCGTGGTGAAGGGCCATATCGTTCAATTCCTTTCCGTGTTCGTGGTTTTATGATTGGAGCAAGACGGGCAAGCGGACTGCCGCGTGCGGTCCGGCTTGGAGCGTCCAGCGCGCAATACCTTTACCCATCGCGCGCCGATTTGGAGTCCTGCGGCGATCCATGACCGCGACGCGCGGCGACGACCGTCAAAGGGAGCGGGATCGACCGGTTCACCACATTCTGGACAGAACATGTCACGTTCCTCCTTTTCGGCTTCGATGCGCCAAGACGTCAATCATCCATCTGGCGCCGCAGGGGTTTCGAACCGATCGGCCGCGTTACGCTCGAAGAGCGACGCGAGATCTCGCCGCTTCGTCAGCAGGTCGGCAAGCGTATAGCGGTCAAGTACCGCCAGGAACGCGCCGAGCGCCTCCTTCAGCACGCCCGTCAGCCCACATGCAGGCGCGACCACGCATCCGCCGCAGTCAACGAGACCGAAGCCGTCCTCGGTCTGGCGTATGAGTGCGCCGATGTTGATCTCTTCGGGCGGCCGCCCCAGGCGGATGCCGCCCGACCGTCCACGCACACTCTCCACATCACCACTGCGTGCGAGTTGGTTCACCACCTTCATCAAGTGATTCTGCGAGATTCCGTAGGCCTGCGCGACCTCACCGATCGAGCACAGGCGGTCAGGCCGCGCGCCCAGATAGAGCAGCACGCGCATCGAATAGTCGGTGAACAGGGTCAGTTTCATGGGGCGTTCCCACTCTCTTCCTCAGCTCGTCGCATTAAGATGTATTCATCTTGCATGTTTTCAGGGAAAAGTATAGATGCATTCGGGATACATGATTGGAGTCGGGCGAATGACCGAGCTGGAACTGAAGGATGAGGCGCTCAAGCAGCTTGTCGACGCCTTCTACGCGCGCGTTCGCGCAGATGCCGACCTGGGGCCGATTTTCAACGACGCGATCGATGACTGGCCGGAACATCTCGAAAAGCTGGCGGCGTTCTGGTCATCCGTCATGCTCGCCAGTGGCCGATACAAGGGCCAGCCCGTGCCAGCGCACCTGAAGCACAGGTCGAGGATAACGCCAGCGCTTTTCGACCGCTGGCTCGCGCTGTGGGACTGTACGACAAACGAGATGATGGCGCCCGACGCAGCTGCGGCTCTGCAGGCGAAAGCGAAGCGGATTGCCGAGAGCCTGCAGCTTGCCATGTTTTTTCGGCTCGATCGGCCAAGCGTCGCTGACGGCGAGGCCGGGTCCATTCATTGCGAACGGCGAGTACCCACCCATGCCTGACATTCTACCCTATCGTTCGACGCCGGTGTTCGATCAGGACACGCTCCCGGCCGCCCTGCGGGCACGCCATGATACCAAGGCGGGTGTCTGGGGTTTGATCCGCGTTCTGGAGGGTGAGCTTCGGCTGACCTATCTCGATCCACCGTCGGAGGTTGTCCTGACGCCCGAACGGCCCGGATTGATCTTGCCGCAGCAGCCGCACTTCGTGACGCCCATCGGCGCCATGAAAATGCGGGTCGATTTCTATGATCAGCCGCCCGGCGCCTGATCGCCGGGAAACTCGAATCCCTTCCAACAAGGAGAAGTTTATGTCGCAGCCCCTCAGCGATCAGACCATCGCGCTCGTCAAGGCGACGGTCCCCGCGCTCGAAGCGCATGGTCTGGATATCGTGCATGAAATGTATTCCAGGATGTTCCAGAACCCGGACATTCGCGATCTTTTCAACCAGTCGCATCATGGTGACGCCGGTTCGCAGCCGCGCGCGCTCACCGGCGCCATTCTCGCCTATGCCAGCAATATCGACAATCTCGGCGCGCTGGCTCCCGCGGTCGAGCGCATCGCGCAAAAGCATGTCGGTCTCCAGATACTGCCGGAGCACTATCCGCACGTCGCCGAAGCACTGCTCGGTGCGATCAAGGCGGTGCTGGGCGATGCGGCGACCGACGAAATCCTCGGGGCCTGGGGGGAAGCTTACTGGTTTCTCGCCAATATCCTGATCGCGCGGGAACAGCGCGTCTACACCGAACAGAAGGACGCGGCCGGCGGCTGGAACGGCTGGCGCGATTTCCGCGTCGAAGACGTTGTGCGCGAAAGCAGCGTCATCAATTCCTTTGTCCTTCGCCCCGTCGACGGCGGCCCCGTCATGCGCCACAAGCCGGGCCAGTATCTTACCTTCTGGCTCGAAATTCCCGGACATCCGCCGGTCAAGCGCAACTACTCGATTTCGGCCGCCGCCAATGGCGAAACCTATCGCATTTCGGTCAAGCGCGAGCCGCAAGGGCTCGCGTCGGGCTGGTTGCACGACGAGGCGAAACCCGGGACGATCCTGAAGGTGGCCGCGCCTGCTGGCGAATTCTTCCTCGCCGATCATGTCGAACGGCCGGTCGTACTGCTGTCGGGCGGCGTGGGCCTGACGCCGATGGTGGCGATGCTCGAAGCCCTCGTTCAGAACGGCGCCGAAGTGCCGGTTCATTACATCCACGGCACGCATGACCGCGACACCCATGCGATGCGCGACCATGTCCGCGCTGTGGCGAGCCATGGCCAATCGATCGCGATCACCGATTTTCACCAGACCCCGCTCGAGGATGAAACAGAGGGCAGCGACTACGATGTGGCCGGCATAATTACCGATGAATGGTTGGTCGCCAGCACACCGGTCGCACAAGCGGACTATTACATCTGCGGGCCGCGTCCGTTCCTGCGTCATGCGGTCTCGACCCTGTCGCTGGCGGGTGTGCCGTCGGACAGGATCCACTATGAGTTCTTCGGCCCGGCCGACGAACTGCTCGCGGCCTGAGGGAGCGGAGGCATGGACGACATCATCCTGGCCCGGGCCGTTCATGTCCTGGCGGTCCTTGTCTGGATCGGCGGCGTGGCGTTCGTGACGCTTGTGGTGATGCCGTCCGTGCGCGCCGCCAATCCGCCGGCGGAGCGGCTGGCGGCCTTTCATCGACTGGAGGGGCGCTTTGCGGCGCAGGCGCGCATCTGGGTGCTATTGGCAGGACTGAGCGGCTTCTGGATGATCTATCGCGCGCAGATGTGGGACCGCTTTTTCGATCTTCGCTTCTGGTGGATGCATGCGATGGTAGGGCTGTGGGCCGTGTTCGCCGCGATGCTTTTCGTGATCGAGCCGCTGTTTCTCCACCGCCGAATGATGACATCGGTCAAGCCCGCCGCAGATTTTGCCCGAATGGAGACACTTCACCGAATATTGCTGGGTATCGCGGCTGTCACGGTTCTCGGCGCAGTGGCGGGAAGCCACGGGTTCTAGACTGCGCTTTTCGTGTGGTTCCAAAATTCAGTGGCTGTCTCCCAAGAGGGGATCAGATATCCGCCGGGGCCGCCCGCGCCAATCCAGCCCAATCTTCCGCCCGCCATCGGACGTTCGTGGTTCGGAACCATCCTATGCGAAGTCGATTCCCACAGGACTGCCGCTCGAAGCCCTCCCATTATTGCCGATGCCATGGGTTCCGCCTGACCTGCTCTCTTCCGCTCCAATCGCACAGCAAAGTGAAACGCCATGTTCAACAAGCCATTCACAGCCGTACTGGCGATGACCATGCTCGCGCTCGGCGGCTGCGCGACAGGCGCGCGATACGTCGATCCCCAAGCCCCCATTGCGGAGCTGAGAGACAAGGTCGTAACCGGCAACGCATCCTATCGACAGCGCATCGCTCTGCCCGCCCGCGCGAAATTCAACGTGAGACTGCTGGACGTTTCGCGCGCCGATGCGAGATCGGTGATCATTGCCAAGGAAACGCGCGAGACAGCAGGGCAGCAGGTTCCTTTGCCATTTTCGATTAGGGTGAAGGAACAGGACTTGAAGACCAACATGCGTTACGCAGTCCGTGCGACGATTACCGATCCCGAGGGCAACCCGATATGGACCACGGATACGGTTCATTCGGTCGATCCCACGCGGTTCGAGCAGGATCTGGGGACGCTCAATATGGTTCGCGTTGGTGACCGCCCGGCGGCTTCAGGCTTGATCGGCCCGCAATTCAAGGTGGAGGACATCAATCAGACCGGTCTGATCGACAAATCCAATGTGACGGTGCAGTTTTCGCAAGACGGCCGAGTGAGCGGATCGGCCGGCTGCAACAGGTTCACCGGCGACTATTCGATCGAGGAACAGTCGCTTCGGATCGGACCGCTCGCCGTGACGCGCCGGGCTTGCGTGCCGGCGCTCGGGAACCAGGAAACCAGGTTCCTGGCCATTCTGCAGGATGTGACCTCATGGTCCGTCAACAGCAATGGGTCAGTGCTCTTCCGTGCCGACGACGGACGATACCTGGCGGCGATACGCTGATTCGACCGCAGTATGCTGAAGAGCGGCTGCCGCTCAGTCCTGACCGATCGGAGACGGAGGTCGAGCCAGTCTTGGACACAGGCTTAACGGTCCAAGAGCTTGATCGGCAAAAGTCCATTGCGCCGTCGCCAAACACAGGTTCAAATTCGGCCGCGATGCGTGGCGAGCGACGCTGACCACTGATTTTTTGGTGTTTACCGCGGGAGACGGCAGGGCAATAGTTGGGAACTTCCGTCCGACCCGCGTGTTGCTGGTTCGGCGCGAGCTGTGTTCCCATCGGGAGCGAACCTGCTGCTGCGCTGTCAGCCCGTGGCGATGACCGATGAGGGGGGAAATAGATCGGCCATGATACTGACCTTGACCGAGACCGAACGCCAGATCGCGCTCGCCATTTCCGTTGCCGTCGGTCTGTGCGGCCTCGTTCTCGCAGCGGCAGGCAATCAGGACACAATGGAAATCCACGGCTGGCTGATCCTGGCCATTGCCGCCATTTGCGCCATCATCGTAATCCGCGGCATCTGGGGACCGGAACCGCCAAAATCCCGTTTGCAAAGCTACTATGACGAGCCCATCAAGGCCGGCATCATCGCCAGCATGGCTTGGGCGGTGGTGGCGATGTTCGTGGGGGTCTGGGTCGCCGCGCTGCTGGCATTCCCTGACCTGACGTTTGACAGTGCCTGGGCGAGCTTCGGCCGCTTGCGACCGGTGCACACCAGCGGCGTGATCTTCGGCTTTGGCGGCAACGCGCTCATCGCCACCTCGCTGCATGTCGTGCAGCGGACCTCGCGGGCGCGTCTTCCCGATCAGCTTTCGGCCTGGTTCGTGCTGGTGGGCTACAACCTGTTCTGCATCCTCGCGGCCAGCGGTTATCTGCTCGGGGTTACCCAATCGAAGGAATATGCCGAGGCCGAATGGTATGCCGACATCTGGCTGGTGATCGTCTGGGTGACCTACTTCATCCTCTACATCCGGACGCTCGCACGCCGCAAGGAACCACACATTTATGTGGCCAACTGGTACTTCATGGCCTTCATTCTCGTCGTCGCGATACTCCATATCATCAACAATCTCGCGATTCCGGTCTCGCTGGGCCATGCGAAGAGCTACACCATCTGGTCGGGCGTCCAGGATGCTATGGTGCAGTGGTGGTATGGTCATAACGCCGTCGCCTTCTTCCTGACGGCGGGCTTCCTGGGCATGCTCTATTACTACCTGCCCATCCGGGCCCAGCGGCCGATCTTCTCCTACCGTCTCTCGATCCTGAGCTTTTGGGGCATTACCTTCTTCTACATGTGGGCGGGTTCCCACCACCTTCATTATACCGCCCTACCGCACTGGGTTCAGACGCTGGGCATGACCTTCTCGGTGATGCTCCTCGTGCCGTCATGGGCTTCGGCTGGCAACGCCTTGCTAACATTGAACGGCGCCTGGCACCGCGTGCGCGATGATGCGACGCTCCGCTTCATGATGGTCGCGGCGGTGTTTTATGGCATCTCGACCTTTGAAGGTTCGTTCCTCGCCATCCGGCCCGTCAATTCGCTTTCGCATTACACCGACTGGACGGTTGGCCATGTTCACGCCGGCGCGCTCGGCTGGGTGGCGCTCATCACCTTCGGCTCGCTCTACACGCTGGTGCCGTCCTTGTGGAAGCGCGAGGCGATGTATTCGCCCGCCTTGGTCGAGTGGCACTTCTGGCTCTCGCTTGCCGGCACTCTTGTCTACATTTTTGCCATGTGGAACTCGGGCATCATCCAGGGCCTGATGTGGCGGACCTATACGGAGGAAGGCACGCTAGCCTACTCCTTCCTGGATTCGCTCAGAGCCATGTATCCCTATTACATCGCGCGTACGCTCGGCGGCCTTCTGTTCCTGATCGGTGCTGTGATCGGCGCCTACAATATGTGGAGGACCATTCGCGCCGCCTCGGCCCAGGCGCCGTTCGAAGGCGACGTCCCGCTACAGGCCGCGACGGCGGCGGGGAGGGCCTGAGCCGTGGCGGAACTGTTTCATCGCAAGCTCGAACGTTCGGCGATCGGCTTCGTGCTCGCCATCATCGCGGCTGCCAGTGTCGGCGGCCTCGTCGAGATCGCTCCGCTTTTCACGATCGACGAGACGGTCGAGGAGGCGCCAGACATGCGGCTCTACACGCCGCTCGAACTGGCGGGGCGAAACATCTATGTGCGCGAAGGATGCTATGCCTGTCACAGCCAGATGATCCGGACGCTGCAGGACGAAGTTGAGCGCTATGGTCCCTATTCGCTCGCGGTCGAATCCAAATATGACCATCCGATGCTCTGGGGTTCGAAGCGCACCGGACCCGACCTCGCCCGCGTTGGCGGCAAATATTCCGATTTCTGGCACGTCGCCCATCTGACCAATCCGCGCGATGTGGTGCCCGATTCCAATATGCCGGCCTATCCCTGGCTGGCGCGGACGCCCTTGCGCCTCGCTGATCTGCCCTTGCACCTCAAGGCGCTGCGGGCCGCGGGGGTGCCCTACACCGATGCCATGATCGAGAATGCGAGCGTCGATGCCTTCGACCAGGCGACACCGGAAAGCTCGACCTCGTCCGGTATCACCGAGCGGTATGGCGAAGAAACGCAGGTTCGCGTGTTCGACGATGTGGCGACCGAGGTCACCGAGATGGACGCGCTCGTCGCCTATCTTCAGGTTCTCGGCCGGCTGACCGACGTGCCGTACAAGAATACGGCCGCGCCGCAGAAGCCGCCAGAGCCGGTGAAATGACATGAGGAGGCAGGCATGGACATAAGCCACGAGGCTCTTGTTGCATTCTCGAAAAGCTGGGGGCTGTTCTACCTCATCGGTCTGATGATCGGTGTCCTCATTTATACGTTCCGGCCGTCCAATCGTGGCAAGTTCAACCGAGCCAAACAAAGCGTTCTCGATCAGGACGACAAGCCATGGACGTAGAGCGCGATCCCGTCAGCGGTCATGAAACGACCGGCCATGTCTGGAATGGCATCAAGGAGCTCGATACGCCGGTCCCCAAGGGTGTGCTGATTTTTCTGATCGTCACCCATCTCTTCGCTTTCGCCTGGTGGATTCTCATGCCGACTTGGCCCTTGGGCGACACCTACACCAAGGGAATTCTCAACATCGACCAGCGCACCTCGGTCGAAAAGCACCTGGTCGATTCGCAGGCGGGACGGGCCGACTGGATAAAGCGGATCGAAAGCGAGAACCTCGAGCAGATCGCGGCCGACCCCCGGCTCATGACCATCGTGCGTAGCACCGGCCACCGGTTGTTCGGCGACAACTGCGCCGCCTGCCACGGCATTAATGCCAAGGGGGGTTATGGTTATCCCGATCTGACCGATGACGACTGGATCTGGGGCGGCGACCTTGAGACGATCGCGCAGACCATGCGCGTTGGGGTCAATGTGGAGCATCCGCAGGGGCGCGTCTCGCAGATGCCCTCGTTCGGACGCGACGGGATACTCGATGCCGATCAGGTCAGTCTGGCGGCCAACTATGTCTACGCCTTGTCGCATCCCAAGTTCGTGACGAATGCCAATCGGACGTCGATTGTATCGGGGCGCGAGGTCTTCATGGCCAATTGCGCGATTTGCCATGGCGAGGATGCGCGCGGGAAGCGCGATGTCGGCGCTCCCAATCTGACGGACGCGCGTTGGATCTATGGAGGAGACATCGATCAGATCGTGGAGACCGTCCATGGCGGACGCCAGGGGCATATGCCGACATGGGACGAGCGGCTTACGGACTCGGATATCAAGATATTGGCGCTCTATGTTCATTCGCTGAGCGCGCCTCAGCGATGACGGCCATGCGATCCCGATCCCGGTGGCTGGTCTGGACGCTGGTGGCAGCAGGCCTTTTGCTGTTCGTTCTTGCGAACGCGCATTTTTTCTACGTCGCCTTTCGCTCGCAGCCCGAATGCGTGGGACATTTGAAGGAACGCGCGAACGGGAGCGGGCAGTATCGCGCGGCGAAATCGGCATGCTGAAAGGTAGCGGGACATGAGCGATAAAAGCCCCTCTTATGGCTTGCTGAGCCAGACCTCGGGCATCGAGGAGACGAAGAGCGCGCGGTTTCAGCGCCATCTTCCCGCTTCCATCGGCTTCCAATGGCTCAAGGCCGGATGGCAGGATCTTTTCCATCGGCCGATGCCGAGCCTGGCCTACGGTCTGGGCATTTTCCTTCTGTCTCTCGCTGCTGTCGCGATGCTCGCGCTGTATGGCCGCGACTATATTCTTTTTCCCGCGCTCGCCGGCTTCATGATCATTGCCCCGCTGCTGGCCATCGGACTCTATGAGAAAAGCCGCAACCGAGAAGCGGGACGCGATACGTCGCTGCGCGAAATGCTCCTGGTGAAACCGGCGGCGGGCCCGCAGGTGCTTTTCACCGGGGTCCTGCTCAGCCTGCTGATGCTACTGTGGATGCGATCCGCGGTGCTCATCTATGCGTTGTTCTTCGGCGTGCGCCCCTTTCCCGGCCTGCCTCACATAACCGCCTTCCTGCTGACCGAGCCGGTGGGATGGATTATTCTCGGCGTCGGCACGGCGGTGGGCGGCCTGTTCGCCTCATTCGCTTTTGCGATCAGTGTTTTTGCCATTCCGATGCTCCTCGATCGCAAGGTCGATGCGCTCACGGCGATGGGAACAAGCACGGCGCTCGTCTGGAACAACCTTGCGCCGATGATCGTCTGGGGCGCCATCGTCCTTGCGCTTTTCATACTCTGCGCGGCTACGGGCTTGATCGGCCTCATCGTCATCTTCCCGTGGCTTGGACATGCCACATGGCATGCCTATCGCGCGGTCTCAGACACGCAGGCCTAGACATGGCCAGCCATGCCATGCCTGCCGTCCAGGCGCCGACATCATTGACCGGGCAATCGGTCGATGAACTCATCTTCGCCAGCCAATCGCTGGATGACGGAACGATGAGGACGCAACTGTCGGTCCCGACCGCGCATTGCGGCGGATGCATGGCGAAGATCGAGCGCATCCTTGGTAACCTCGAGGGCGTCGTAGCGGCTCGGGTCAATCTATCGACGCGGCGTGTGACCGTCACATGGCGGCAAGCGCAAACCGCGAGTGCACCGCCTTTGCTGGCAACGCTGAACGAGGCGGGCTTCGAGGCAAATCTTCTCAGCCAACCGGACGAACGCGCCGATCCCGAAAAGCGCCGGCTGATCGTCGCGACAGCGGTCGCCGGCTTCGCGGCGATGAACATCATGCTGCTTTCGGTGTCGGTCTGGTCAGGCGCCGACCCCGCTACGCGGCAGCTGTTCCATCTCATCTCGGCGCTGCTCGCGCTTCCCGCGGTATTCTTTTCGGGGCGCATCTTCTTCTTGTCGGCATGGTCGGCATTGCGCGCGGGACGCACCAATATGGATGTGCCCATCTCGATCGGCATCGTCCTGACACTGGGTCTCAGCATCTACGACACGCTGCATTTCGGACGCCATGCCTATTTCGACGCGGTCGTGACGCTGATCTTTTTCCTGCTTGTCGGACGAACGCTCGACCATGCCATGCGTGACAAGGCCCGTTCGGCCGTGCTCGGGCTGACGCGAATGACGCCTGCGGGCGCGAATGTAATCGGCACGGATGGATCGCGCGCTTTTAGACCGCTCGAGGATGTCTCGGTGGGTGATGTCATCCTCGTCGCGCCAGGCGAGCGTGTTCCGCTGGATGGTCTTGTCCTTGCGGGCGAGGGCGATCTCGACACTGCCGCGGTCACGGGCGAGGCGATGCCGGTGCCGGTACGACCGGGAAGCACGCTCGTTTCGGGCATGCTGAATCTCAATGGTTCGCTCAAGGTGCGTGTGACCAACAGCCACGCGCGGTCCTTTCTATCCGAAATGGTGCGAATGATGGAAGCGGCCGAGCAGGGCAGAGCACGCTATCGCCGTCTCGCCGACCGTGTTGCGGCCTATTACTCGCCGATCATCCATTCGCTGGCCTTGGCCGTGTTTGCCGGGTGGTTCCTTGACACAGGCGATTGGCATCGGGCGCTGACCATTGCCATTTCGGTGCTCATTGTGACCTGTCCCTGCGCGCTTGGTCTCGCCATACCCATGGTTCAGGTCGCCGCGGCGAAGCGCTTGTTCGAGCACGGCATCGCGCTCAAGGATGGAAGCGCGCTCGAGCGGCTTGCACAGGTCGATACCGTGATTTTTGACAAGACCGGCACGCTCACTCATGGCGATTTGCGAGTGAGCAAGATCGCCATCGATGAACCCTATCGCGCAATCGTGATGGCGCTGGCGTCGCGTTCCAACCATCCCGTCGCACGCGCGATTGCCGCCAACGGCGGCGCCTTGTCCGGCCTCGATCTGGACAGTTTTTCCGAGCTGCCGGGCCGGGGTTTGGAGGGCCAGCGGAACGGCCATCTGTTTCGCCTGGGGCGTGCCGATTGGGCTTTGAATCCAGGCACGGGCGAGAGTGGCGGTTTCCAGACCGTGTTCTCGGTCGATGGTGAGCTTGCCGGCCATTTTGCCTTCTTGGACGTTGAAAAGACGAGTGCGCGGGAAGCGGTGGCCAAGCTTGACGCGCTTGGGCTGCCTATCGAACTGCTTTCGGGCGATCACATTGCTTCTGTGTCGGGGTTCGCGAACGCGATCGGTATCGCCCACTGGCGTGCCGGATTGCTGCCGCAGCATAAGGTGGAGCGGCTTCAGGCGCTGGCGGACAGTCAGCGCCTGACCTTGATGGTGGGTGATGGGCTGAACGATGGACCGGCACTGGCGGCGGCGCACGTTTCGATGGCTCCTTCCAATGCCGCCGACATCGGTCGGGCGGCCGCGGATATTGTTTATCTCGGCCAGGATCTCGATGCGGTTCCGCGCGCTGTGCAGATCGCGCGCGCGGCCCGGCAACGTGTCCGCCAGAACCTGGCGCTTTCCGTCGGTTATAACCTTTTGGTGATTCCTGTGGCCATGGCGGGCTATGTCACCCCACTGCTTGCTGCCGTCGCCATGTCGCTTTCGTCGATTTCGGTCGTTGCGAACTCTCTGCGAATTCCCGCAGCACGCGGATCACGGCTTAGCAGGCGAGCGCCGGCACCGACCCTCGTTCCCCTGGCCGCTACCCGATGAGCGGGATCCTGTGGCTGGTGCCGGTCGCGCTGCTGATGGGCCTTGCTGGGCTGGGCGCCTTTCTTTGGTCGATGCGCACCGGGCAGTATGATGATCTGGATGGAGCGGCCGAGCGAGTCGTGACCGACGCCAAGTCAGACCAGCCTCTTGTCGAACCTGATGATTGGCGACCCGAAACCGAGGGCGAGGCAAATCGTTTGCGATAAGGATGGTGGTGTGGACACCATTGGGCAAAGGACGAAGTGATGATGCAGGCACCGAGTTGGAATTGGGTGGGCGTCCTTGCCTTCATCTGCGGGGCGGCGGTCATCATTCCCAGCCTTGTCGCGCTTGCACTCAGTCTTGCCGCTGTTGCCCGAAACCTCCTGTGAGGCTGGCATCGGTCTGACGGAGGGATAGTGGTCTACCTTGGAAAAACTGGTCCAATTCTGAAGAGAGCCCATTTGGGCATGAGAATTGGAGAAATGTATGGGACGTCAGAGGTTTACGCCGGAGCAGATCATAGCGAAGCTGCGTGAAGTAGAGGTGATTGTGGGGCGAGGCGGCACAGCGGTGGAGGCTTGCCGCCAGATCGGGATCGCGGAGCAGACGCTATATCGGTGGCGCAAGGAATATGGCGGGCTGAAGGTCGACCAGGCGCGGCGAATGAAGGATCTGGAGCGCCAGAATGCGCGGCTGAAGAAGCTGGTGGCCGACCTCGCGCTCGACAAGGCGATCCTGCAAGAGGCGTCGAAGCTGACTTTTTGAGTCCCTCCCGTCGCCGTGAGGCGATCGAGCAGATCCGTCGCGCGTTGCCGGTATCGGAGCGACGGACCTGCCGTGTTCTGGGCCAGCATCGTTCGACACAGCGCCATCCACCGAAGGATGATGCCGACGAGCGGCGGCTAACAGCCGACATCATCGCGCTGGCCAAGGACTATGGCCGGTATGGCTATCGCCGCATCCATGTCTTGCTGGGCCAGGCGGGCTGGCAGGTCAGCCTGTCAGTGGTTGAGCGTATCTGGCGGCGGGAGGGTCTTAAAGTGCCGAAGCGGCAACCGAAACGGCGGCGGCTCTGGCTCGGCGACGGATCGTGCATCCGGCTGCGCCCGGAGCATCGCGGCATGTGTGGTCCTACGACTTCGTCGAGGATCAGACGCACAACGGTCGCAAGTTCCGAATGCTCAACATTATCGACGAGTTCAGCCGGGAATGCCTGGCGATGGTGCCGCTGCGGCGCTTCCGGTCGAACGACGTGATTGACGTGCTGACCGATCTGTTCATCGAGCATGGGCCGCCCGAGCATATCAGATCCGATAACGGCCCCGAGTTCGTCGCTAATGCGGTGCGCGAGTGACTCGGCAGGCTTGGCGTCATTACCCTCTATATCGAGCCCGGCAGCCCATGGGAGAACGGCTATATCGAAAGCTTCAATGCCCGTCTGCGAGATGAACTGCTCAACGGCGAAATCTTCTACAGCCTTGAGGAGGTGCGGATCGTCACCGGCTGGTGGCGCGATCATTACAACCGAGCACGGCCCCACAGCAGTCTCGGATATCGACCACCGGCCCCGGAGACGATCAAGATGCCAGCCTGGCCGCTCGGCTCCGCTACGCTCCGCCTCCCGCCCAGGCTGGTATCAGAGGCGCAGATCAACTAACTACACAACCGGACCAGTCATTGCGGGCAGTCCATGTCCTGAGCTCGGCCCATCGCGATGTTGCGACATGGCTCTGCCGTTGCCTGGCGCCGAGGGAAAGCGCCCTCCGCCTGACTGATCCCCTAAGCCCGGACGGTTGCCGTGGGGCAACCCCCGCGGTGCCGGACCGGGTTGTCGCTCGCGCGCCTGCCCGCACCACTCCGGCCCTTGTGGGTCGGGTCGCCGCTTGCGCGTCGATGCCCTCGTCTCCCGCCGGTCTTGGCCGGGTCTCGTCGGAGGGACGGTCCCTCGGACGGAAGCAACGGAGATTTGATCATGCAGAACATCGTCATTCTTGCCGGCAATATCGGCATGGATCCGGAGAGCCGCACCACCCAGGGCGGGACCCGCATCACCCACTTCACCCTGGCGACCTCGCGTCCCCGCTATTCGGAAGGCAAGGTCGTTCGCGATGAGAAAGGCTACCGCGTCCAGGACACCGAATGGCATCGGATCACCGCGTTCAATGGCCTCGGCAAGACCGTGCAGGAGCATTGCACCAAGGGCATGAAGCTGCTGGTGCGCGGCCGCATCCATTACAGCGAATGGACCGATGGCGACGGCGTCGAGCGCTACGGCACCGAGATCATCGCCGAGACGATCGACTTCCTCAGCCGGGCGAAATCGAAGTCCGACGAGGCCGGCGACCCTGATCCTGAGCTCGACGACGACGTGCCCTTCTGACCCCCGGATCCCCGCGCGCTTGTGGCGCGCGGGGGCATCCAGCGGCGAGCCGGATTTGCCATAGCTCGCGAGGGATTTTGCAGGCGGGGGCGTCTGCACTATCCGCTTTCCGTCGCATGGGATCGAAGATCGCATGCCACACCGACCTCAACGAGGCCACGCTCAAAAATACGCCGCGCGGTCCGATATGGGTCCTCAAGGCGCGGGGCGGAAGCGAAAGCTGGTGGAACGCCTACACTGGCGAAAATGTCGATGAGATCAGTCTGGCAGACGCTCGGCGCTATGCTCTGATGTCCTACAAAGGATCCCGGCAGGCTGCAGGCGGTCGACTATCAGGAAACGGCGCCCGAGGAAGCGCAGGTCGGCGGGCCGCTGTGGCGCGCCAGCTTCGCCGACAAGGAGCATAGTCGCCTCTATCTGGATCCGTTCACCGGAGAGGTGCTCAGTCGCCGTTCGGACCTGTGGGACTTCTATGATTTCTTTTACAAAATCCATATCATGAACCTTGGCGCCTCGCGCAGTTACAACCATCCACTGATCGTTGTCGCTGCATCGGCGACGTTGCTCATCGTGGTCACCGGGATCGTCATTCTGTTTTATCGCCTTGCGAAGGATCTCAAACGACTGCTGACGAAACGTCGCGCATCAAGGCCTGCGACCTGAGGTCATCGCGCTGCGACGGGCTCACTTGCCGATCCACTCCGGTTCGGCTGTGGCCGCGCAATTCTGATCGTCGCTCGGCCCGCCGTGCCCACGGGCAGCGCGAGCAGATGAGCCGCCGTATCTTCGCGGTCGGGTAATGTCGCGGGGTGCGATGGAGCTTGCTGTGTCCTGATCGGCGCGCGGGCGGGCAACGCGCGCCTCGCACGATCACACGCGCAGCAGTCGCCCCACCGCCCGCATGATCGTCGCCCTGCGCGCCGCATGCTCGGTAGCGTCGCGTGCGGCTCCGGTCATGCACCAGAGCTGGGTGAGGGCGGCGACAAGCCGGACGACGTCCATGGGCGTGAAGTCGGCGATAATCCGCCCCTCGGCCTGCGCCGCTGCGATCCCGTCCAGCTTTTCCCCGAGAAGGACCTCGCCGGCCGGGAGCATCAGAACATCCTGGCCACGCTCCAAATGATGCCAGGTCAGTAGCCTCCACAAGCGCGGGCGTTCGACCAGCAAGTCATAGGTGCGCCCCGCATAACCCTCAAGATCATCGGGATCGAAGCGATCGGCCTGCGCCGCGTCCATCACTTCCTGCGTCAGCGCGGCGTCGAAGAGCGCCTCCTTGTCCCCGAAATAGGTGTAGAGCATCGGCTTGCTGATACCCGCCGCCTGCGCAATGCGGTCGATCCGCGCGCCCGCCAGCCCATGGGACGCGAACTCCTCGGTCGCTGCAGCCAGGAGCGTCTCGCGGCTCTGTGCGGCATTCCGCCGGGTTCGTTGCTTCATCACACCTCCAAGCATTGACGCGTTCCACGTTTAAAGCTACCTACCAGTTGGTAATATATGGAGCAGCATATGTCCAATCACTGGTTTCTCACGGGCGCGTCCAGCGGCATTGGCCGCCATCTGGCCGAACTGATCCTGGCCGCGGGCGACGACCTTACCGCGACGGCCCGCAGGCCCGAAAGCCTCGACGACCTTGCGGCGAAATATCCGAGCCAGCTGCGCGTCGAAGCGCTCGACGTCACGGTCAAGGACGATATTGCTGCGGTCGTGGCCCGGGCGCAGTCGCGTCGACCCGTCGATATTCTGGTCAACAACGCCGGCGGCGGCGTGATCGGCGCCACCGAAGAGATGTCGGACGCCGAGGTCGAAGGCCAGATCGCGCTCAATCTCATGGCGCCCATCCACATCACCCGCGCCTTTGTCCCCGCGATGCGCCTGCGCGGGAGCGGCCGGATCATCCAGATCTCCAGCGCCAGCGGTCAGGGCTCGCTTCCGACGAGCAGTCTCTATCATGCGGCCAAATGGGGCCTGGAGGGCTTCAGCGAATGCCTCCGCCAGGAGCTTGAACCCTTCAACCTGTTCGTGACGCTGATCGAGCCGGGTGGCGCGCGCACCAGCTTCAGCCACAACCTGCAATTCGCCAGCGAGATCGCCGCCTATCGCGATACGCCCGCCGGCGATATCCGCAAGATGTTCGAGACCGCCGGAAACGAGCTCTACACGCTCGACCCGCAAAAGATCGCGCAAGCGATCGTCGATGTCGCAACCAGCGACCATCCGCCGCTGCGCGTGACTCTGGGGGGTGACGCTTTCGGCGTTGTCCAGGCGGCGCTGCAATCGCGGCTCGCCTTTCTGCAGTCCCAGGAAGCGCTCGCGCGCTCGGTCGCTTTCGACAGTTGAGCTTTCCCGTCTTCCAGCTTTCGTCTCCGCGCGGTGCGATGCGCCTCACCGGGGCCCGGCAACCCCTGTCGTCAGCGCCGCTATCCGATACTTAGGTATAGCCATCCGACACGATTGCCGAAGCGCCAAACGGGCAATCGCTTGGTACCATCGCAAGAGAGGAAAACCTTCGCGGTCGCCAATCAAGGGTGCGCGGACCTTCGCAGTCTGCGTGCCCTTGATGTGGCAGCGCGCCGCCCAGCCACGCGCGTCATGAACGGGAGCGGCCTTCTGCGAAACCCAACGCTCCGCCGCATCTTCTATAAGCTCTCGCTCGAATTGCTGCGCGCCGCCTTCGTCTTCCTGCGACTGGGGTTAAAGGGCGAGGCGCGCCTGCTTGTGCACGCGTCTCAATGGGCGAGGCACACGGCTTCCGGTCGCCGCCGCAGGTGGCGGCACCGGAAAGTGCCATGAGCGTCGTCGCCGCCTTTCTTTATCACGAGGGCAAACGGCTGCGGCCGGTGACCCTGATCGATCCGGCGTGCGAGCATATCGCCAAGGATGACTTTGTGTGGATCGGCCTCTCCCAGCCCAGCGAAACAGAACTTGCCGACATCGCCGGAAATTACGGCCTTCACCCGCTTGCCGTGGAAGATGCCGGCAACGGCCACCAGATTTCCAAGCTCGACGTCTACGGTGACCAGTTGTTCATCGTCGCCAGGACGGCACATCTTGAAGGCGATCATATCGCCTACGGCTCCACCGCGATTTTCCTGGGCAAGAATTTCCTCATCACCGTTCGGCAGGGTTCGGCACGCTCGCACAGCGAGCTTCGCGCGCATCTCGAAATCACGCCGGACCTGCTGCGCGAGGGCCCGGACTATGTGCTCCATGCCATTCTGGACTTCATCGTCGATGGCTATTTCCCGATCGTCGAGGCGATCGAGGAGGACGTCCTCAAGATGGAGCAGCGCATGCTTGCAGCCTTTCTCACCCGCGAGGAGGTGACCCGGATTTTCACGCTGCGGCGTGAGCTCGTCCGCTTCCAACGCGTGCTCGGACCCATGCTCGAGGTCGGTCGCAAGCTGGTGAACCTGCAGCTTCCGCGGCTTGATGAGGCCTCCAAACCCTATTTCCGTGATTTGCTCGATCACATGCTCCGGGTTGAGAGCGCCATCACCGGCATCCGCGACATCCTGATCTCGGTGTTCGAGGCGAGTCACCTGCTCGAACAGCAGCGCCAGGGTGCGATCACGCGTCAGCTCGCCGCCTGGGCCGCGATCCTCGCGGTGCCTACCGCGATTGCCGGGATCTACGGGATGAACTTCGAGAATATGCCCGAACTGAAGACGCAGTGGGGATATTTCGTCATCCTCGGCGTCATCGCTGCGGTCTGCATCGGACTCTACATCCGGTTCAAACGCAACCACTGGCTTTGACGTCGCTGACCGCTGTCCACATCGCGCAGGGCTGAGGCCGCCGGGGGCAGGTTGCCACAGTTCAATGCTTTCGAAGCGTCTCGGCGCGGTGCCGGTCCAACGCATCGAGCAAAGCCCTGCCGATCAACGGCTTTGCGAGAACGTGATCGAAGCCCGCCTCGGCGGCCCGCGAGGCCAGCAGCGTGTCGTGAAAGCCTGAGATCATGATGGCCCGTCCCGACCATCCGATCTCGCGAAGGTGACGCAGCATCGCGAATCCGTCGATGTCGGGCATGCGATAGTCGAGGATGACGCAGTCCGCCTCCTTCGCGCGGGGGTCGGCCAACAGCGCGCGGCCGGTCGTATATCCCCACACGGCATAGCCGCGCGATCTCAGCAGCAGCTGGAGGCCACGCCGCACGCCGGGATCGTCGTCGGAGACGAGGATGGTGTATCTGCCATCATGCTGGGTGGAACGGACCGATGGCATTGCGAGAAGCGGACACCCGTGTGACGATTGCACCATCGATCGCATATCGCGCCTCGTCCCGTCGCTACGTAGAGGTCGCAGTCACTTCGGCTTGCGGCCCATGCCCGCGGCAAAGGCGATCCGCAGGGCTTCGGACAGATTGCGGACCTCGAGCTTGGCCATCAGGCTCGCGCGATGGACCTCGACCGTTCGCGATGAACAGCCCAGGTCATAGGCGATCGTCTTGTTGGGCAGGCCGTTGGCCAGCCTTTCGAGCACTTCCCGCTCCCGGGGCGTCAGTGCAGCGACCCGCACCCCTGCTTCGGACGTTTCCAGGGTACGAAGGTCGACATCGTCGAGACGCGCGAACGCGCGGCTGACGGCGCCGAGCAGGGCGGCTTTCTCGAAGGGTTTCTCGAGAAAGTCGACCGCGCCGCCTTTCATGGCCTGCACCGCAACCGACACGTCGCCATGGCCGGTCAGGACGATGACCGGCATGTTGACCCCGCGTGCTGCCATGGCGGCCTGAACCTCGAGACCGTCCATCTCGGGCATGCGCACGTCGAGGATGACGCAGCCGACGGCCGCCGACTTCGCCTCCTTGAGAAACTCCACGCCCGAGGCATAGGTCACGACGTCGTAGCCCGCGGTCTTGAGCGCAAAGCTCGCCGCCTTGCGGATGCTCTCCTCGTCGTCGACCAGATGGATGACGCGTCTATCCCCCATGTTCCTCCTCCGCCCGCGCATGGATCAAGGTAAAATGAAAGCGCGCGCCGCCGCGGTCGGGGCGCTCCATCCAGATACGGCCCCCATGCGCTTCGATGATGGTCCGGCAGATCGAAAGGCCGAGGCCCATGCCGTCGGCCTTTGTCGACTTGAACGCCGTGAAGAGCTGCTCCCGGACCTCGTCGGCGATGCCGGGGCCGGTATCCGCCACGGTCACCTCGATCAGCCCGTCAGGGCGCAACCTGGTCGCCACCTTGAGGTCGCGAACCGGACACTCCGCCATCGCCTCGATGGCATTGCGCATCAGGTTGACCAGCACCTGCTGGATCTGCACCCTGTCGACGAGGACCGGCGTCGCGGCGTGCTCGACCGCAAAGAAGCTGCGGATGCCGCGCTCGCGTGCGCCGACCAGCGCGAGCTGGCTCGCCTCGGCGATGACCTGCGGCAGCTCGTGGAGGCTCTTGTCGACCTCGCCGCGGGCGACGAAATCGCGAAGGCGCCGGACGATATGGCCGGCCCGCAGCGTTTCCTGGGCGGCATCATCCATCACCGACCGCAGCGACACGAAGGGTTCGTCGTCCCGCTCGTCGAGCATGTCGCGGATCGTCTCGAGATAGAGCGCGACCGCGGCAAGCGGCTGGTTGAGTTCGTGGGCAAGAGTCGAAGCCATCGTGCCCATCGCGCTCAGCCGGGAGACATGGACCAGCTCTGCCTGCAGTTCCTTGAGCCTGAGCTCATCCTGCTCCTTGGCGGTGAGATCCCGGATGAAGCCCGTGAACAACCGCTGCCCGTCTTCACCGGCCTCGCCGACCGACAGCTGCATCGGGAAGGTCGAGCCGTCGCGGCGCTGGCCGACCACGACGCGGCCGAGGCCGATGATCCGGCGCTCGCCGGTCTGGAGATAATGCGCGAGATATTCGTCATGCCGGTCGCGATCGGGCTGGGGCATAAGGCAGGAGACGTTGCGGCCGACGAGCTCGGCTTCGCTGTAGCCGAAAAGGCGTTGTGCCGCTGCGCTGAAGGATGTGATGGCGCCGGTCTCGTCGATGATGATCATCGCATCCGGCACCGTCGCCAGGATCGACTGGAGATGCTGCTCGCGGGTCTCGATCGACGCCCGGACCGCCGCCTCGTCGGTGACATCGCGACTGATGCAGGCAAAGCCTCGATGTGCGTCGCCTTCGAACAGGGCGCTGATCGTCAGGCGCGCGAGATACTCCGCTCCATTCTCGCAGACCCGCCACGCTTCGCGCTCCAGCGTGCCCTCGTGAAGGGCGGCCGCCAGGTCTACGCACGGCCGGCCGGCCGTAATCTCGTCGGGCGGGTAGAACAGGTCGTGGGGCTGTCCCAGGACGCGGTCGAGCGGCCAGCATTCGGCACGCTCGCCTTCTTCATTATAGCTCAGCACGATCCCGGCAGGATCGAGCAGCGTCAGGACATGGCCGCCAGCCTGTCGCAGGAACAACGGCGCAAGCCGCACCACCTCCCTGGCAATCTCGTCCGGCCCGCGCCTCGTGTCGACCATCGTCCCGGCTCACATGCCTGGCCGGGCGCACGTATCCGGGCGTAGCCCGACCGTGCCACTCAGCGCCGCGCGAGTATGGCCTTCATCTCGTCGATTTCCTGCCGCTGCGAGCGCTTGATCGCTTCGCAAAGCCGGATGACTTCCGGATCGCTGAGCTTTGCTTCCTGGCACATCAGGATCGCCCCGGAATGATGCGGGATCATCGAGCGCAGAAAGGCCGTGTCGCCGATCGTGGTCTGGGTGCGGATGAGTGCAAAGCTGCCGAAGAAGGCGACCAGCGACGCGGCGATCAGCGCGATGTTGGCGGCCTTCGACACGAACATGTGTCGCATGGCGAGGATCATCAGCACCACCATCGGTGCGACCATCATCAGCGTCATGTAGAGCATGTTGAGGTTGTTGTAGAAGCTGTCGAGCCCGTCGATCATGACGAACATCACCAGATACATGATGACGCCGCTGATGACGGTCTGAACGGCAAGGCTCCAATAGGCACCCATCTTCCGGGTGTTCATGTGGGACGAATGGTCCATGGCGTATCTCCTTCGCTCGGCGCCGGCCGACCTGGGTATGAGTGTAACGCCCCGCTCTCTTGTTCGCCCCCGCCATCAGCTGTCCCGATCCTAGAACCAGAAGCGGATGCCGGCGACGAAGCTGGTGGCATGGACGTCCTCGCCCGCAAGCCTCGACAGCCGCGCCGTGTCTCCGGCTTTGCGCAGATAGGAAACGCCGATGTAAGGTGCGAACTGGCGGCTGAATTCGTAGCGCAGGCGCGCGCCGAGCTCTATGTTGACCAGCCCCGAACCGATGTCGTTCTCCGGAATATCCTGCGCGGCGAAATTGACCTCGGCGCGCGGCTGCAAGATCAGGCGCTGGGTGATGCGCTGGTCGTAATAGCCCTCGACCCGGCCCAGAAGGTCGCCCTTGGTCGAGAGGAACAGCGCGCCTTCGACCTCGAACATGCCGGGAGCCAGACCCTCGACGCCAACGGTCGCATAGGTGCGGTTGGGCCCGCGGCCGAAGTCCTGGCGGACGCCGGCCTGAAGGTTGAAATAGGGGTCGATGGCGCGGCTATAGAGGGCCTGGACGTCTGCGCTGTCGATCCCGCGGCCAAACTCGCCTTCCCCCTCGCTCTTGAGCCAGAGGCGGTTGATGTCGCCGCCGTAAAAGCCTTCGCCATCCCAGCGATAGCCATCGCGGCCGCTATGCGCCTGATACTCGAACAGGTTGAGCAGCACCTGCCCGAAATTGTTGCCGCCGCTGTCCTTCATCATGATGTCGCGCGAGCGCGCCATCTCGCCGCCGGGAAAATCCCGATCGGCGAAGTGGTCGCTGGGGGGGGGCGGCGGGGGCGCATTGCCGGCCGGAAGCGCCGTGCCGGTCATTTGCATGCCGGGCATGGCGGAGGTTCCGGGCATGGCGGTCTGGCCATGCTGCGAATGGTCCATCCCGGGCATGTCCGGCATCGCGCCGTCCTGATGCCGGGAGTGGTCCATGCCCGGCATCTCCGCCATCGCGGGAGCAGCGGGTTGCGGTTGACCGGCGGCATCTGCCTGTGGCGCAGGACTGGCCTGGTCCTGCGAATGGTCCATTGCCGGCATGGTGCCCGGCGCTGGTTTCTGAGCGCGCGGCCTGGTAGCGGGCTTGGGGCGCGGCGCGGCGGCCTTGTCCTTCTTTTTCTCCTGCGCCGGCCGCGCCCCGCCCGGCGGCGCCATGCCGGGCATGTCGTGCATCGAATGATCCTGGGCAAAGGCGGGCGCGGCGGAGAGAAGGGCGATCGCGCTCACCAGCGGCGTGAGGATGCGGGTCATTGCGCGTCTCCCTTCGGACGGACGCTCACGACCCGCATCATCCCTGCATGCATGTGGTAGAGGAGATGACAGTGGAAGGCCCAGTCGCCGACCGCGTCGGCGGTGAAGTCCCAGGTCACCTTGCCGCCGGGCTGGACGATCACCGTATGCTTGCGCGGCGCATGATCGCCATGCCCCGTCACCAGCTCGAAAAAATGCCCGTGAATATGGATCGGATGCCCCATCATCGTGTCGTTGATGAGATTGACGCGCACCCGCTCGCCTTCGATGAAGGGGATCGGCTCGTGATGGTCCGACATTTTTTCGCCGTCGAACGACCACATGAACCGCTCCATGTTGCCGGTGAGGTGAATGTCGATGCTGCGGCTCGGCGCGCGCACGTCCGGATTGCGATCGAGCGCCATCAGGTCCCTGTAGACAAGCACCTTGTGGCCGACGTCGGCGAGGCCCTGGCCGGGCTCGCCGGTGCGGTCTACGGGCATCGGCGAGATGGTCTGGACGCTCGGGTCGCGCTTCACCTGCGGCGCGTTCGAGAAGTCGCGCATCTTCATCGAGCCCATCGCGTGCCCGCCATGATCCATGCCCGCCATCTGGCCATCGGCGCCCATCGCGCCGTGGTCCATGCCGGCCATCGATCCATGATCCATCCCCGAATGATCCATGCCTGCCATGGCGCTATTGTCCATGGTCGCCATCGCTGCCGCCGCGCCGGTCGCGAGGCGCGCGGACGCGTTCTTCTCGGCCGTCGGATCGACGCCCCGCATAGCGCCGCCCGACATGTCCATGCCTTCCATGCCCGGCATCGAGGACATGTCCATGCCCATGTCCTTCATGTCGGCGAGCGGCCGTTTGCGTAAGGGGGGAACCTCGCCGGCCATGCCGGCCCTCGGCGCGAGCGTGGCACGCGCCATGCCCGAGCGGTCGATCGCCTCGCCGACAAGGGTGTAGGCCTTGTCATCGCCTGGGCTGACAACGACGTCGTAGGTCTCGGCAACACCAATCTGGAACTCGTCGACGGTGACCGGCACCACATTCTGCCCGTCGGCCTGGACGATGGTCAGCGGCAGGCCGGGGATGCGGACGTTGAAGGTGGTCATCGCCGACGCATTGATGACCCGCAGCCGCACCCGTTCGCCCGGGGTGAAGAGCGCGGTCCAGTTGTCCATCGGACCATGGCCGTTGACGAGATAGGTGTAGGTGGATCCGGTCACATCGGAGATGTCGGCCGGGTCCATCCGCATCTGGCCCCAGTCGAGCCGGTCCTTGAGTGGCTGGTCCTTGCCCGAGAGCAGCCCGGCCAGCGTCTGGCGCTGGAAGTTGAAATGGCCGGGGTTGACCTTGAGACGCCGGAAGATCGCCTGCGGCGAGAGTGCGCTGTGATCGGCGAGCACGATGACATGCTCGCGGTCATAGGCGACCGGATCGGCACCGGCGGGGTCGATGATGATCGGGCCGTAATGGCCTTCCTGCTCCTGCAGGCCCGAATGGCTGTGATACCAGTAGGTGCCGCTTTGCACGACGGGGAACTAGTAGAGGTAGTTCGATCCCGGCTTGATGCCCGGAAAAGACACGCCCGGCACACCGTCCATATTGGCCGGCAGGATCAGCCCGTGCCAGTGGATCGAGCTGTCCTCCTCCAGCTGATTGATGACGTTGAGCCGCACGCGCTGGCCCTCGCGCAGCCGGATCAGCGGGGCGGGGACCGTGCCGTTGAGACCGATTGCCCGGAACTTGCGCCCGTCGATGGTCATCGACTGCCGGGCGATGGTGAGCGTGATGTCTTCGCCCGACACGGTCGGCAGCGTCGGTCGCATCCCCGGCGAGATCGTCTGCGCCCAGGCCGGCAGCCAGGCTGACAATGCTGCGCCGCCGCCGGCGAGGGCCGCGCCGCGGAGGAACTGGCGGCGGTCGAGAGCAGAAATCATTCGGTTGTCTCAGCTTTAAGAAAGAGGGCGGACCTATTGGAAATACGCAGCGTGGCCTCATCCCCCTCAAACTTTCTTCAACATTTCCGCGAGGCGTGCGCGGGCGCGGTAGAGGCGGGTCTCGACTGCCTTCTGGCTGATGCCGAGAATCTCGGCGGTTTCGGCTTCCGATTTCTCATCGATCGTCCGCAAGACGAGCGTGTCCTTGAGCGATGCGGGCAGGGCGGCGATCGCTTTCATGGCCTCTGCCAGCTGCTGCTCGGCGCCGATCGCCTGGTCGGGTAGTGGCGCCTCGTCGACGACATGTTCGGCTTCCCCCAGCGCCAGCGCGTGGGAGAAGAAGTTGCGGACCGCGCGGCGGCGGCGCCAGTCATGGCATTTGTTGATGACGATCCGCGACATCCAGACCGGAAAAGGTCGCGCAGCGTCATAGCGGTTGAGTGCGGCGAAGGCGGCGACGAAGCTCGCCTGGGTCACGTCGAGCGCTTCGTCGCGGTTCCCGACATGGCTGCGCACGAGGCGGTGCACCCAGCCCTGATGCCGGCGGACCAGCTCGCCATAGGCCGCTTGCCGGCCTCCAAGCGCCAGAGCCGCGAGCTCCCCGTCCGAGCAGTCGGGGAGGCTCGCGGTCATTTGGACTTGGCCGTCAGCGCTTTCACGACGGCGTCGTCGAACTTCTCGGTCTGATCGGGACGCAGCACGGCCCGCATTGCGAAGATGTGCTCGAGCGTTTCCTTCTGCAGGGCCCCCATGGCCTGGTGCGAGCGATCCACCGCCGCTGCGACTTGCGGGCCATAGCCATGCTCCGCTTCGATCGCCTCCGCGAGGCGCGCATTGTCGGCGCGCAGTTCGGCCTCCAGCGCTTGACGCCGTAAGGCGTAGTTCTTCTCGATTGTCTCGAGCCGGCTGTGTTGCGCGGAATCCAGCTTCAGATCGCGATGGAGCAGCTCGTGCAGCTCATTTTCGACCGGGCGTACTGGAACCACATAGACGCGGCCGATGACAACGCCAGCGATCGCCGCGGCAAAGGTCAGCAGGACGAGGAGCAGGAGCCGGCGGTCGCGCATCATTGTGAACTCAGCAGCGTCGAAGGAGCGAGCGCGAGCCGCGCGTCAAAGGGCGATATCGGCCCGGCTTCGGTCGACCGCACAGGCACGGCCGAGCCGGCAATTCCCAGGAACAAGGCTGCTGCCGCGGCGATACCGAATGTCGTGGCGCTCAGGCGGGGCATGGCCTGGAGCCGGGCGA
This sequence comes from Sphingomonas sp. CCH15-F11, assembly GCF_001557005.1. Classification (NCBI taxonomy): domain Bacteria; kingdom Pseudomonadati; phylum Pseudomonadota; class Alphaproteobacteria; order Sphingomonadales; family Sphingomonadaceae; genus Sphingomonas; species Sphingomonas sp. CCH15-F11. Next base: position 62,748 of record NZ_LSKG01000144.1, read on the forward strand.
TCTCGGCCATGACGCGGCTGTCCAGCCCGGCAAGCCGGGGATCGAGCGGCGCTTCCCGCAACCGGCTGAGCATGTCGTCGAGGTGGTCCATGATGTTTCTCCGTCTTCACTTCTCAATACGCAGGATGGTCCGGCAACCCTTGTCCGGGAACAAAAAGAAAATTGCGAGGGGTGCAGGTCGCGGCTGCGTATTGTCTCATGGGATCCACAGGAGAATGTTCCAATGCGTTTCTTTTCGCCTCTCGCAGCTATCGCCATCGTAGGCCTGAGTGTTTCGGCTCCGGCCTATGCCCATCCCAAGCTTGTATCCTCGGCTCCGGCCGCCAATGCCAGCGTCTCGGCGCCCTCGCGCATTACGCTTACGTTCAGCGAAGGTCTGATGCCCAGGCTGTCGGGTGCCGAGATCGTGATGACCGGTATGCCCGGCATGCCCAACCATCGCATGGCGGTAACCGGCTTCAAGACGTCCGTCGAAGGCGACAAGACGCTCGTGCTGACGCTCGCCAAGCCGCTCATGGCGGGCAGCTATCAGGTCGCCTGGCACGTCGTCTCGACCGACACGCACCGCATCCAGGGCAATCTCGCCTTTACCGTCAAGTGACGCCATGAACGACGTGGCACTCGTCGCCGTCCGCTGGGCGCTCTACGTCGATCTCGGCCTGTTGTTCGGCCTGCCGCTGTTCGCGCTCTATGCGCCCGGCGGCGGCCGGATGGTACAGCGGCATCTGCCGATGGTAGCAATGGTGGCCGGTCTCGCCTGTCTCGCCCTCCTGCTGTCGGCGCTGGGGTTCGCGTTGCAGGCAGCGGCCATGACCGGGCTGCCGCTCACCCAGCCTGATCTTTCCATGGTCGCAGAGCTGTTCAACGGCACGTCCATGGGAACGGCGCTGAAGGCGCGCCTCGTCGCGCTCCTCGTTCTTCTGCTCTCCATCCCCTTCTATCGCCGGCAATCCGGTCCTGCCTTCATCGCCTCCACTCTGGCAGGCGCGGTCGCACTCGCGACCCTCGCCTGGAGTGGGCATGGCGCGGCTGGCGAAGGCGAGGCGGGCTGGCTGCAACTGGGGGCCGATCTCATCCATCTGCTCGCCGCCGGCGCCTGGGTCGGCGCGCTTGCCGCCTTCCTCGCGCTGGTTCTTCCCAGGCTCGCAACCGATGATGTCGCCGCTGAAGACATGGACCAGGTCACACTGGCCGAGGAAGCCCTGCGGGGTTTCTCCCTCGTCGGCACGATCATCGTCGCCCTGCTGATCCTGACCGGGACGGTGAACGGCTGGTTTCTGGTCGGCCCGGGCAACATCGCCTCGCTCGGTCAGTCGAGCTACGGCCTGCTGCTCATCGCCAAGCTGGTGCTGTTTGGGGGCATGCTGGGCCTTGCCGCGCTCAACCGCTACCGCCTGACCCCGGCACTGGCACAGGCGATCGAGGAAGAGGACGCGCCACGGGCGCAGGCGCTGTTGCGCGCGAGCCTCTTCGTCGAAGGCGGGCTTGCGATCGTCATTCTCGGGCTCGTCGCCTGGCTGGGGACACTATCGCCGCCCATGTCGATGTAGCTTATCGTTTCGGACGCCTCGCGTTGGGAGAAGCCAATGCAATCCTACACCCCGCCGCTCGGGACCGGATCGACGAAAGACTATGATCGCGCGATCCGCCTGTGGACGCGGGAGAAGCGGTGGCGTGCCGCCATGCTCGCCGCCCTGGCGCCCAAAGCCGGTGAGACGGTCGTCGACGTCGGCTGTGGCACCGGCAGCTTCGCGCTGATGCTCAAGCAAGCCGAGCCCAGGACGCAGGTGATCGGTCTCGATCCCGATGCCGAGGCGCTCGACATCGCGCGGCACAAGGCCGCTGCGCGGCAGGCCGATATCGACTGGCGTCAGGGATTTGCCAGGGACGTGGCCCCGGGCACCGCCGACGCTGTCGTATCGAGTCTCGTGCTGCATCAGATGCCGGTCAGGGAGAAGGCGGCAACCCTGCGCGCCATGTTCGCCATGCTGCGCCCGGGTGGCCGCCTGGTGATCGCAGATTATGGCCGCCAGCACGGTCTCATGCGGCTCGCCTTTCGCCTGACCGTGCAGCGACTCGATGGCATCGATGATACCCGACCCAACGCCGACGGCGTGCTCCCCGGCCTGATCGCGGCGGCCGGCTTCAGGCATGTGGCCGAGACGTTTCGGCTCTTGACCATCACCGGCGCGATCGAATTGCTTACCGCGCATCGACCGGCGCAGGCCCAGGGCCTTACGGTTGCGAACGACCTTGGCTGATCCCGGCCGAGCGACCGGGTACGCCGATTTGGCCGCTTAGGCGATTACGTATTGACCCTGACACGGTGTCAGACCCTAGATCGTCAGGCGTCGAAAGGAGCAAGGCGATGAACGAGACACATGGAGCGGCGCATGGCGGCGGTTGCTGCGGCGGCCACGGCGGCGCGAAAGCGGCGACCGGCATCAAGGACCCGGTCTGTGGCATGACCGTCGATCCGGCGACCACCGCGCACCATGCCGATCATGGCGGTGAACGCTATCATTTCTGCAGCGCGGGCTGCCGGGCAAAGTTCATCGCCGATCCCGAGCGCTATCTCGGCCCGCCGGCACCGCCGTTCGCAGCGCCCGTGGGCACGATCTGGACCTGCCCTATGCATCCCGAGATCCGGCAGGACCATCCCGGGTCCTGTCCGATCTGCGGCATGGCGCTCGAACCCGCGACCGTGACCGCCGACAGCGGTCCCAGCCACGAGCTGGTCGATTTCACGCGGCGTTTCTGGGTTGGCCTGGTGCTGGCCCTGCCGGTGCTGATCCTCGAGATGGGGGCGCACCTGTTTCCTGTGATCCATCGCCTCGTGCCGATGTCGACCTCGGTATGGATCCAGTTCGTGCTGGCGACGCCTGTCGTGCTCTGGGCGGGCTGGCCGTTCTTCGAGCGTGGCTGGGCCTCGCTCAAGACCCGCAACCTCAACATGTTCACCCTGATCGCGATGGGGACGGGGGTCGCCTGGATCTACAGCGTCGTCGCGACGCTCGCGCCTCAGCTGTTCCCGCCTGCCTTCCGCGGCGAGGACGGCATGGTTGCCGTCTATTTCGAGGCCGCCGCGGTGATCACCGTTCTCGTGCTGCTCGGCCAGGTGCTCGAACTGCGCGCGCGTGAGCGGACCTCGGGCGCGATCAAGGCGCTGCTCAACCTCGCGCCCAAGACCGCGCGCCGGATCGCCGCCGACGGGAGCGAAGAGGAGATCAGTCTCGATCTGGTCGCGGTCGGCGACCGCCTGCGCGTGCGGCCGGGCGAGAAGGTGCCGGTCGACGGCGTAGTCGAGGACGGCCGCTCCTCGCTCGACGAGTCGATGGTCACCGGTGAATCCATGCCCGTCACCAAGGCCAAGGCCGACACGGTGATCGGCGGCACGCTCAACCAGACCGGTGCGCTGGTGATCGTCGCCGACAAGGTCGGACGCGACACCATGCTTGCGCGGATTGTCCAGATGGTCGCCGAGGCGCAGCGCTCGCGCGCGCCGATCCAGCGCATGGCCGATCAGGTGTCGGGCTGGTTCGTGCCCGTGGTCATCGCGGTTGCGGTGGTCGCGTTTATCGCCTGGGGTATCTGGGGCCCCGAGCCGCGCTTCGCCTATGGGCTGGTGGCGGCGGTCGCCGTGCTGATCATCGCCTGTCCCTGTGCACTGGGTCTCGCCACGCCGATGTCGATCATGGTGGGCGTCGGCCGCGGCGCCGGACTCGGCGTCCTTATCAAGAATGCCGAAGCGCTCGAGCATATGGAGAAGGTCGACACGCTCGTCGTCGACAAGACAGGCACGCTGACCGAAGGCCGCCCTGCCGTCACCCAGGTCGTGCCGGCGCCCGGCTTCGACGAAGCCGAGTTGCTGCGGCTTGCCGCCTCGGTCGAACGGGCTTCCGAACATCCGCTCGCGCTGGCGATCGTCGAGGCTGCGAAGGATCGCGGCATCCCCACGAGCGACGTCACCGACTTCGATTCCCCCACCGGACGCGGCGCGCTCGGCACCGTCGACGGCCGCCGGATCGTGCTCGGTAATGCGCGGTTCCTCTCGGAAGAGGGCATAGCAACCGACGCGCTGGCGGAGCAGGCCGACGCCCTGCGCCGGGATGGCGCCACCGCGATCTTCATCGGCGTCGACGGCACCGTCGGCGGCGCCTTTGCAATCGCCGATCCCGTGAAGCAGACGACGCCGGAGGCCCTGGCCGCACTCAAGGCCGAAGGCATTCGCGTGGTGATGTTGACCGGCGACAACCGCACCACAGCAGAGGCGGTGGCAAGGCGGCTCGGCATTGACGATGTCGAAGCCGAGGTACTGCCCGACCAGAAGAGTGCCGTCGTCGCGCGGTTGAAAAGCGAGGGGCGCGTGGTGGCGATGGCCGGCGACGGGGTCAACGACGCCCCCGCACTGGCTGCCGCCGATGTCGGTATTGCCATGGGCTCGGGCACCGACGTCGCGATCGAGAGCGCGGGCGTGACGCTGCTCAAGGGCGATCTCATGGGCATCGTGCGGGCACGGCGGCTGAGCCAGGCGACCATGTCCAACATCCGCCAGAACCTGGTCTTCGCCTTCATCTACAATGTCGCCGGGGTGCCGGTGGCGGCGGGCGCGCTCTATCCGCTGTTCGGCATCCTGCTCTCGCCGATCATCGCGGCCGCCGCCATGGCGCTCTCCTCGGTCAGCGTGGTCACCAACGCGCTGCGCCTCAACCGGAAAGCGCTGTGAACATCGGGGAGGCGTCGAAGCAAAGCGGGGTCTCGGAGCGGATGATCCGCCATTATGAGAAGATCGGCCTCATCCCGGCGCCGCCGCGCCGGGGAGCGGGTTATCGCGACTATGGCGAGAGTGACCTCCATCGCCTGCGGTTCATCGCCAATGCCCGCGATCTCGGTTTTCCGATCGAGGAGATCCGGACCCTGCTCGGCCTGTGGGCCGACACGGGCCGCAGCAGCGCCGATGTAAAGCGGGTCGCGTTGGCGCGGGCGGAGGAATTGCAGCGCAAGGCCGAAGCGCTGACGACACTGCGCGAGACCCTCGTCGATCTCGCCGAGCGCTGTCATGGCGACGAGCGGCCAGATTGTCCCATCATCGCCGAACTGAGTCTCGACAGAAAATGTTAGCGCCGGCCGCCTCTCGGACCAGACCCGCTCTGGCGGCCGGGGTGCTGATCGCACTTGGCATTCTCACGACGGGCCTCGCGATATATTTCCTCGCAGTCCGCCCGCCACTGCTGGCGGAGGATCTTCGCCATATCGGCGGCAACCCGCAGACCCTTTCGCCGGTATTGCGGGACTGGTTCGGCGGGATAGCTGGCTCGCCCGTGCGACCGCACTGAGCCTCCTGATCGTATTTGGCCGCTTTTCATACAGCAATGTCGTGCTGAGCTCTGACTTCTGGGGCTGGCATATGCGAGGCAATCCCTCCGTAGGACTACGGAGTGCGCAGAGGCTTCCTGCGCTTCAGGGCTTGTTGCACCGCAGCAGGAGCGAAAATGTGCAGAGTCGAAGCAATATCCCTGACCCGTTGGACGGTCTGGCCACGACGCTGGATCGGTCGAGCTTCGCCGCCATCGCGCAGCTGACTTCAGGCCAGTCGCCCGCCACTTTGGCGCAGTCTTTTTCCGACTGGTGGACGCACATTCTCTGCTCGCCAGGCAGGCAGCTGCAGCTCGCCGCCAAGGGCGGGCGCAAGCTGATGCGGCTCGCCGACTATGCCATGCGCAGCGCATCCGGCAGCGATCCCGAGCCGGCGATCGATCCGCTGCCCCAGGATCGGCGCTTCGCCGACGCAGCCTGGAAGCGCCATCCGTTCGACCTGATCGAGCAGGCCTTCCTGCTCCAGCAGCAATGGTGGCATGCCGCGACGACCGGCGTGAGCGGCGTCACCGGGCACCACGAAGCGATCGTCGAGTTCGCGACCCGCCAGATGCTCGACATGGTGTCCCCGACCAATTTCATCCCGACCAACCCCGTGCTCCAGCAGCGCATCCTCGAAACCGGAGGACAATGCCTTGTCGAGGGTGCGCGATTTTTTTGCGACGACCTGGAACGCCTGGTACGCGGGGAGCCCGCAGCGGGCACGGAGGCCTATCGGGTCGGCGAGAAGGTCGCAGCCACGGCTGGCAAGGTCGTGTTTCGCAACAGGGTCATGGAACTGATCCAATATGCGCCCGCAACCGAGACGGTGCGTCCGGAGCCGATACTGATCGTGCCGGCATGGATCATGAAATATTACATCCTCGACCTCTCCCCGGAAAATTCGCTCATCCGCTGGCTGGTAGGGCAGGGCTACACCGTGTTCTGCATCTCCTGGCACAATCCCGACAGCGCCGACCGCGATCTCGACATGGAGGATTATCGCCTGCTTGGGCCGATGGCCGCCGTGGATGTCATCCAGGCGATTACCGGCACCGAGAAGATCCACGCGGCCGGCTATTGTATCGGCGGCACGCTGCTCGCCATCACCGCGGCCGCGATGGCGCGCGATGAAGATAAGCGTCTGGCGAGCGTCACGCTGTTCGCCGCCCAGACCGAGTTTAGCGAGCCGGGCGAACTTGGCCTGTTCATCGACGAGGCGGAAATCAACCTGATCGATGCGATGATGTGGGCGCGCGGCTTTCTCGACAGCAGTCAGATGGGCGGCGCCTTCCAGATGCTGCGATCCAACGATCTGGTCTGGTCGCGCATCCTCTCGACTTATCTCATGGGCGAGCGCGAGCCGATGACCGACCTCATTGCATGGAATGCCGACGGCACCCGCATGCCCTATGCCATGCACGCGCAATATCTGCGGCGCTTGTTCCTCGACAATGACTTGGCCGAAGGGCGCTACGAGGCCGGCGGCCACCCGGTCTCGCTCTCGGGGCTGCGCATGCCGATCTTCATGGTGGGCACGGAAACCGACCACGTCGCGCCGTGGCGCTCGACCCACAAGCTCCACATGCTGACGGGCGCGGAGATCCGCTTCGTGCTGACGAGCGGTGGCCACAATGCCGGGATCGTCTCCGAGCCCGGGCATCCTCATCGCCACTTTCGCGTCGCGACACGGATGCAGGATGGCCCGGCGCCAGGTCCCGATACCTGGCTGGAGCGGGCCGAGCTGCGCGAAGGGTCGTGGTGGCCGGAATGGAGTTCATGGCTTGGATCGCACTCGGGCAAGGCGGCCGCCCCACCGTCGATGGGCGCGCCCGAACGGAACTATCCGCCGCTCGGTGATGCCCCCGGGCGCTACGTGCTGGAGCGCTGAGCCATGGCCACCGCCAACCTCATCGAGAACCGCACGTTCGACGAGATCGCCGTCGGCGACACGGCCAGCCTCACCCGCACGCTGACCGCCGACGACATCCAGCTCTTCGCGGCGGTGTCAGGCGACGTGAATCCGGCGCATCTCGACCCTGTCTATGCCGAAACGGACATGTTCCACAGGGTCATCGCTCATGGCATGTGGGGCGCGGGGCTCATCTCGGCGATCCTGGGAACCGAGCTGCCAGGGCCCGGTGCGATCTATCTCGGCCAATCGCTTCGCTTCACCTGCCCGGTGGGCGTCGGCGACACCATCACGGCCTGCGTCACCGTCGCGCAGAAGCGCGCCGAGCATCATGTCATCGTTCTCGACTGCGCCTGCGTGAACCAAAAGGGCGAGACCGTCATCAGCGGCCAGGCCGAGGTCAAGGCGCCCACCGAGAAAGTCAGCCGGCCCCGCATGCCGCTTCCCGACGTGCGGATCGCCAGCCACGACCGCTTCCGCCAGTTGATGGAGCGCGCCAAGGACGGATCCGCGTGCGTCACGGCCGTGGTCCATCCGTGCAGCGCCGACGCCATGCGCGCGGTGGCTGAGGCCGCCGACGCCGGCATCGTCGTTCCAATTCTCATCGGACCTGCGGCGCGTATGACGAATGCGGCGAAGGACGCCGGTGTCGATATTGCCGCCTTCCGGGTGATCGGGGTCCCGCACAGCCACGCCGCCGCCGCCGAAGCCGTCGCGCGCGTACGGGCCGGCGAAGCCGCGCTGCTGATGAAGGGTTCGCTTCATACCGACGAGCTCATGGGCGCGGTCGTATCGTCCGACATGGGCCTTCGGACCGAACGCAGGATCAGCCACGCCTATGTGATGGATGTGCCCGGCTATCCGCGCCCGCTCATCATCACCGACGCCGCGATTAACATCGAGCCGACGCTTGAGGACAAGGCCGACATCGCGCGCAACGCGATCGACCTTGCCCATGTGATCGGGATCGAACAACCCAGGGTCGCGATCCTCGCCGCCGTCGAGACGGTCAATCCAAGGATGCGCACCACATTGGATGCCGCGGCGCTCTGCAAGATGGCGGACCGGGGCCAGATCGAAGGCGCGCTGCTCGATGGACCGCTCGCCCTCGATAATGCGATCAGCGAGGCGGCCGTGCGCGACAAAAGTATCGTCTCGCCGGTCGCCGGCCGGGCGGACATCCTGCTGGTGCCCAATCTGGAGGCCGGCAACATGCTCGCAAAGCAGCTGACCTTCCTGGGCGGCGCCGATGCCGCAGGCGTGGTGCTCGGCGGGCGCGTTCCGATCATCCTCACCAGCCGGGCAGACAGCGTGCGCACGCGCCTCGCCTCCTGCGCGCTCGCGGTGCTGCTGGCGCGGGCTGCAACCAAGGCGTCTCCCGGCGTTGCGGGACAGCGCCGCGATGGCTGAAATCCTGTGCCTCAACGCCGGTTCGTCGAGCCTTAAGTTCGCGCTCTACGCCGAGCCGGGCACTGATGAGCCCTCTTTGCTGGCGAGCGGCAAGATCGAGAATATCGGCCTTGAGCCGCACCTGATCGCGCGCGATGCGAAGGGGGATGTCCTTGCCGACCGGCGCTGGACGAAAGACGTCACGATCACGCATGAGACGCTGCTCAAGGATTTGCTGCGGGAGATCGAAGCTTCGGTCGGCGAGGATCTGATCGCGGTAGGACATCGGATCGTTCATGGGGGCGCCGACTATTCAGCGCCGGCGCGGGTCGACGCGCCACTCCTCGCCGCACTCGAGGCGCTTTGCCCACTGGCGCCATTGCATCAGCCCCATAATCTCGCCGCGGTCCGCGCCGTCTCCAGGCTGCGCCCCGCTCTGCTGCAAGTCGCCTGCTTCGACACCGGCTTCCATCATGGCCAGCCCCCGGTTGCGACGCGCCTCGCGCTGCCGCGCGCGCTCGGCGAAGAGGGCATGCGGCGCTACGGCTTTCACGGCATCTCCTACGAATATATCGCGCGGCAGCTGCGTTTGATCGATCCCGATACAGGCGGTGGCCGCACGATCGCCGCGCATCTCGGCAACGGGGCCAGCCTCTGTGCGATGGACGGGGGGCGCAGCATCGACACGACGATGGGGTTCACCGCACTCGACGGATTGGTGATGGGCACGCGGTGCGGAGCGCTCGACCCGGGCGCGGTGCTCTATCTTCTCCAGCAGAGGGGCATGACGGCGCGCGAAGTCGAGCATCTCCTCTACAGTGAGTCCGGCCTTTTGGGCGTGTCCGGCACATCGAGCGACATGCGCGCGCTTCTCGGCAGCGAAACGCCCGCCGCTGGGGAAGCGATCGACCTCTTCGTCTGGCAGATCGCGCGCCAGGCTGGCGCCCTCGCATCCTCGCTCGGGGGGCTCGATAGCTTCGTGTTTACCGCCGGGATCGGCGAGAATGCGCCTGAAATCCGCGCCCGCGTCGCCGATCGGCTCCGCTGGCTCGGCGTGGCGCTCGACACGGACGCGAATCTCCGCGGAGCGTCGGTCATCAGCGCGCCGTTCAGCCGTGTCACGGTGCGCATCATCCCGACCGACGAGGAGTGGATGATCGCCATCCACACCGCCGATCTTCTGCGTGAGGAGCCGAAACCATGAAACCTCTCGTCGATCTTACTGGCAAGCGCGGCCTGGTGATCGGCATCGCCAACGCGCAGAGCATCGCGGCGGGCTGCGCCCAGGCCTTCCACGACTGTGGCGCGAGACTGGCGGCGACCTATCTCAACGGAAAGGCCGAGCCGCTCGTGGCGCCCGTCGCGGAGACCCTGGGAGTCGAATGGCTCGCCGCGTGCGATGTCCGGGTGCCGGGCGAACTGGAGGCCCTGTTCGAGCGGGTGAAGTCCGAATAAGGCGGCCTCGATTTCCTGCTTCATTCGATCGCTTTCGCGCCGAACGAGGATTTGCACGGCCGCGTCGTCGACAGCTCGGCCGAAGGCCTCGCGCTGGCGATGGACGTCTCGTGCCACAGCTTCCTGCGCATGGCGCGTCTCGCCGAGCCGCTGATGTCGGATGGCGGCTGCCTGCTGTGCGTCACCTTCTACGGGTCGGAGCGGGTGGTCGAGCACTACAACCTGATGGGGCCGGTCAAAGCGGCCCTCGAAAGCGCGACCCGCTATGTCGCGGCTGAGCTTGGCCCCAAGGGCATTCGCGCCCATGCGATCTCGCCAGGCCCGATCGCGACCCGCGCTGCCAGCGGCATCGACCGCTTCGACGAGCTGCTCGAACGGGCCGCGGCGACGGTCCCGCAGCACCAGCTCGTGACCATCGAGGATGTCGGAGGGCTCGCCGCCTTCCTGGTGAGCGATGCCGGCCGCCATATCACCGGTACGATCATTCCGGTCGATGGCGGTCAGCACCTGCTCGGCTAGGGCGGCTCGCCGCGATCGGGGGCTATCCTATTTGTCGCTGGTGGCCTGCTTCTCGCCGTCGCCCGGGCTTTTCTGCCCGAACCATGGTCCGACAATGGCAGCAAAGGCATCCAGCGCCCCGGGAGCCGTCTGAGCGCTCGCGACGGCCTGCCAGGCCTGCTGCCATTCCTCGAACGCCGATCTTGTGCCGGCAATCATATGCTCGCGGACCGTGGCCATGTCCTCGAACAGTGCCCGCGGTCCGGCCGGGCTGACCGCGCCGGCGTCCGACGTCTTGTCCGTCGCGCCCGCAATCGAGGCACGCGCCTCTTCGGCGAAGCGGCCGGCGGCGCGGTTGCCGACCTCGAGCGACTCTTCGCCACCTTTCCGGGCGACTTCGGCGAGCTTCAGCATCAGGCCGACATTCGCTTTGGCGAGCGCGGCAAGTTGATCGACCGGATAGGGCATGGGACGATGAACCTTTCTCTTCGCGTCTAAGCTCCAGCGTATCGGGCATGCAGCCCTGGCCTGAGGCTCATCGCGTCGCGCCGCCGATATTCGGCGAGGCTGAATCAGAGAGAATCGGTAACTCTACGTATGCCGAATCTGCGGCTTGCCTGCGACGCTCAGCCAATGCACTTTTGGCTTGTCGTCCATGTCGTGCCCGCGGGCAGCGACTTCTACCCGTCCCGTCATGATCGCGGCACGGTCGGGCATGATTATGGTCTGACCCGGCAACCGGCATGGGCGTGATACCGTCCATAGCCAGGCTCGGCCGGATTGCGGCGCTCCGCGGTCCCGTCCTCGATGTCGAGTTCGACGAAGGGCCGCTGCCCGCAGTCAATGAAGCACTGCGCATCGATGCGGCGTCAGGCCCGCTGGTCGCGGAAGTGCAGAGCCATATTGATGATCGGACCGTCCGCGCCGTCGCGCTTCAGCCGACCTCCGGTCTGGCGCGCAATGTCGGCGTGGTGGCCTTAGGCGCACCCATCGCGGTTCCGGTCGGAGACAAGGTTCTTGGGCGGCTCCTTACGCCGACCGGGCAGGTGGGGGACGGCGGCGCGCCGCTCGGACCGGATGTGCCATTGAGGCCGATCCATCGCGCACCCCCACCGCTCGACGAGCAGAGCGCGGCGACGGCGATGTTCGAGACCGGCATCAAGGTCATCGATCTGCTCGCACCGCTTGCCCAGGGCGGCAAGGCCGCCATGTTCGGGGGCGCGGGGGTGGGCAAGACCGTGCTGGTGATGGAACTCATCAACGCGATGGTCGCCCGCTACGAGGGTGTCTCAGTGTTCGCGGGCATCGGCGAGCGATCGCGCGAGGGCCATGAGCTGCTCACCGACATGCGCGGCTCGGGTGTGATCGACAAGACCGTGCTCGTTTTCGGGCAGATGAACGAGCCGCCGGGCGCGCGCTGGCGGGTCGGGCTGACCGCGCTCACCATCGCCGAACATTTCCGCGACGAGCAGAAGCGCAACGTCCTGCTGCTCATGGATAATGTGTTCCGCTTCGTCCAGGCCGGCAGCGAGGTGTCGGGCCTGCTTGGACGCATGCCTTCGCGCGTCGGCTATCAGCCGACGCTGGCCAGCGAGGTGGCCGCGCTGCAGGAGCGCATCGCCTCTGTGCATGGGGCTGCGGTGACCGCGATCGAGGCGGTCTATGTGCCCGCCGACGATTTCACCGACCCGGCAGTCACCGCCATCTCCGCCCATCTCGACAGTTCCATTCTGCTCTCGCGCGCCATGGCGGCCGAAGGCATCTATCCCGCGGTCGATCCCTTGGGGTCCTCGTCGATCCTGCTCGATCCGCAGGTCGTGGGCGATCATCATTACGCGCTCGCCCAGCAGGCCCGCGAGACGATCGCGCATTATCGCGAGCTCCAGGACATCATCTCGCTGCTCGGCATCGAGGAACTGGGCCGCGAAGACCGGCTGATCGTCGGCAGGGCGCGGCGGCTCCAGCGCTTCCTGACCCAGCCTTTCATGGTGACCCAGGCCTTCACCGGACAGGCCGGCCGCTCGGTGGCGCTGGCTGATACCCTGAAGGGCGTCGCGGCCATCCTGTCGGGCGAGACCGACGACTGGCCCGAAAGCGCCTTCTACATGGTGGGCGATATTGAAGAGGCACGCTCTCGCGTGGGGCAGGGCGCATGAAGCTGCGCATCACCGATCCGACCGCGATCCTCGTCGACGCCGATGTCGCGTCGGTTCGCGCCGAGGATGCCAGCGGCAGTTTCGGCATCCTGTCGGGCCATGCCGATTTCCTGACCGCGCTTGGCGTCTCGATCGTCTCCTGGCGCGGCCCCGATGGCGCTCCCGGCTATTGCGCGGTGCGCAACGGCATTCTGACCGTGAGCCACGGCACGGAGGTCGCGGTCGCGACGCGCGAAGGCCATGTCGGCGATGACCTTGGAACGCTCGAGCATGACGTGCTCGCGCGCTACCGCGAGCGCGACGAGGGCGAACGATCCGAACGGACCGCGTCGGCGAAGCTCAGGATGCAGGCGATCCGCCATATGGTCGAGGCCCTGCAGGGTGGTGGCCGGGAGATCGGCCTGTGAGCACGGACAAGCCCGAGCAGCCGATCGTCGAAGCCATCCGGACCCGCGCGGAACGGCGGCGGCTTGCGCAGCGGCTTCCTTCCGTCGCCCGCAATCTCGGCCAGATCGGCGTGCTCGGCTGGCAGATCGTCCTGCCCGCGCTGGTCGGTCTCGCGATCGGCCGCTGGCTCGACCACCGGCTGGATAGCGGCATCTTCTGGACCGCGCCGCTCCTGCTCGTCGGGCTCGCCCTCGGCTGCTGGTCGGGCTGGCGCTGGATGCACCGGCAATGAGCCAGCTCTCCCCCATCCTGTTCCTGGCCCTCGGATTTGCGGTCGGCCTCGCCCATTTCGCGGCCATCGCCAGAGAAGCCGACCTCGTCACCCATGGCGGCCCGGCATCGCGCGCGATCCTGCTCAGGCTCGGGCGCCTCGCCGTCACTATTCTGGTTCTTGTCATCGCCAGCCGGCAAGGGTGGCCGGCGCTTCTTGCCGCAACAACCGGCTTCATGGGCGGGCGCCAGATCATGCTCCACCGGCTCGGAGGCGCCCGATGATATTCGCGTCACCACTTGAAAGCCATGTGCTGTTCGCGATCGGTCCGGTGCCGATCAGCCAGCCGGTCGCCACGACCTGGGGCATCATGGCCGTCCTTACAATCGGAAGCTGGCTGCTGACCCGCCGCCTTGCGTTACGCCCAACCCGAGCCCAAGCGGCGCTCGAGCTGGTCGTCGAGACCGTCGCCGGCCAGATCCGCGAGACGATGGAGGCGGAGCCGCGGCGTTATCTGCCGCTGATCGGCACGCTGTTCCTGTTCCTGCTGGTCGCCAACTGGTCGTCGCTGATCCCCGGCGTCGAGCCGCCGACCGCGACCCTCGAAACCGACGCGGCGCTGGCGCTGATCGTCTTCGGCGCGACGCTCTGGTTCGGCGTCCGCGCGCTCGGGCCCAGGGCCTATCTCGCGACCTTCGCGCGCCCCTCGATCCTGCTCGCCCCGCTCAATATCGTCGAGCTCTTCACCCGCAGCTTCTCGCTGATGGTGCGCCTGTTCGGCAACGTCATGAGCGGTGTCTTCATGATCGGCGTCGTGCTGAGCCTGGCCGGGCTGCTCGTCCCGATCCCGCTGATGGCGCTCGAAATGCTGACCGGCGCGGTCCAGGCCTACATTTTCGGCGCGCTCGCCATGGTCTTTATCGGCAGCGCTATCAGCGAGAACGGCGCCCGCCCGCCATCCAAACAGGAGTCCCCCGCATGAACTGGATCCATCTCGCCAGCATCCTCGGCGCCGCTTTCGCGATCTCGATCGGCGCAATCGCCCCGGCGCTCGGGCAGGGCAGGGCCGTCGCCGCCGCGATGGACGCGATCGCGCGCCAGCCCGAAGCCGCCAACACCATCTCGCGCACGCTGTTCGTGGGCCTCGCGATGATCGAGACGATGGCGATCTACTGCCTCGTGATTGCGCTGCTGCTGCTCTTCGCCAACCCGTTCGCCTGACATGCGGATCGACTGGTGGACGCTCGCGCTGCAGGCGGTCAATGTCCTCATCCTCGTGTGGCTGCTCGGACGCTTCCTGTTCCGTCCGGTGATGGATGCCATCGCTGCCCGCCAGGCATCGGCCCAGGCGCTGCTCGACGAAGCGCGGGAGGCAAAGGACCGGGCACAGGCCGAAGCGCAGGCGCTCAAGACGCAGAATGACGGCTTCGTCGCGGATGCGGCGGCTCGCCGCGCCGAGATCCGGACCGAGGCCGAAGCGGAGCGCCAGCGCCTCCTCGCGCAGGCCAGGCTCGAGGCGGACGCCGTCGTCGAGCAAGGCCATGCGGCGATCGATGCCGAACGCGGGCGGGTGGCGGCGCAGTGGCGGGAAAAGGCAGCGAGCCTCGCCGCCTCGATGGCAGGCACGTTGCTCGCTCGTCTCCCGCCCGAGCAGACGGTGCAGGCCATGGTCGACGCGCTCAAGGCGCGGCTCGGGGACCTTTCCGAGGCGGATCGCCTCAGCCTGGCGGCCGCCGGGCCCGTCACCGTCGCGACGCCCGCGCCGCTGACGGCCGATCTGCAGACGCAGGTAGCGCGCGCGCTTGGCGAAATCCTGCCGGATACCGCGACCCCGATTTTCGCGGTCGATCCAGATCTCATCGCCGGCGCGGAGCTTCGCACGCCCCACGCCGTCGTGCGCAACAGCTGGCGCGCCGATCTCGACGCCATGGTGGAGAGCCTCAATGAGGACAATCATGCCCGGATCGCCTGAAGACTGGCTGACGCAGGCCCAGAGCTGCATCGCGCGCGCCAATCTCGGGCCGCGTGTCGATGCAATTGGCCGGGTGGAATCGATCGGCGACGGCGTTGCCATGGTCTCGGGCCTTCCGGACTCGCGCCTCGACGAATTGCTCTATCTCGCCCGGGGCCAGACCGGATTCGTCCACACGCTCGACCGGGACCGGATTGGCTGCGTGCTGCTCGACGATGCCGCACAGGTGGAGGCAGGAGACACCGTAACCGGCTCGGGCGAGGTGGTGCGCGTGCCGGTTGGCGAGGCATTGCTTGGCCGAGTCGTCGATCCGCTCGGCCGTCCGCTCGATGGGGGCGCGCCGATCCGGGCCAGGCGCTTCGATCCTGTCGAACGGCCGGCGCCGGCGATCATCGAACGCGACCTCGTCGTCCAGCCGGTGCAGACCGGCACGCTCGCAATCGATGCGATGTTCGCCATCGGCCGGGGGCAGCGCGAACTCATTCTCGGTGACCGCGCCACCGGCAAGACGGCGCTCGCGGTCGACACGATCATCAACCAGCGCACCAGCGACATGATCTGCGTCTATGTCGCGATCGGCCAGAAAAGCTCGGCGGTCGCGCGCGTGGTCGATCAGGTGCGGCGGCATGGCGCGCCGGATCGCACCATCTTCGTCGTGGCGAGCCCCGCCGCGGCGCCGGGGCTGCAATGGATCGCGCCGTTCGCGGGCTTCACGATGGCCGAGTATTTTCGGGATGGTGGCGGCCATGCGGTGGTGGTGCTCGACGATCTCACCAAGCATGCCGCGACCCATCGCGAGATCGCCCTGCTGATCGGACAGCCGCCCGGGCGCGAGGCCTATCCAGGCGACGTCTTCTTCCTCCATTCCCGCCTGCTCGAACGTGCGGCGCGTCTCTCGACGGAGAAGGGGGGCGGTTCGCTCACGGCTCTGCCGATCGCGGAGACCGATGCCGGCAACGTCAGCGCCTATATTCCGACCAATCTGATCTCGATCACCGACGGTCAGATCATTCTCGACGCGAAGCTGTTCGCGCAGGGGCACAAGCCCGCCATCGACGTGGGCACGAGCGTGAGCCGGGTCGGCGGCAAGACGCAGCTTCGCGTCCTGCGCGACGCGAGCGGGACCATGCGCCTCGACTATGCGCAGTTCCTCGAGCTCGAGATGTTCACCCGCTTCGGCGAGCAGCCCGAGCCGCGTGTCCGCGCCCAGATCGAACGGGGCAAGCGCTTGCGCGCCTTGCTCGTGCAACCGCTGTCGAGTCCCCTACGGGTCGTCGACCAGGTGGCGCTGGCCGTGGCGCTCGGCGAAGGGTTGCTCGATGGCATGGTGGTCTCGGAGATACCGTCGCTCCGCGCGCGGCTGCCCGCCTGGATCGACGATCACGTCCCCGATCTATGCGCGCAGATCGAGCGGACTGGACAGATCGACACCGCGCAGCGGTCCGCTCTGATAACGACGGTGAAAGCGCTGATCGAAAGCCAGCCGGCCGGTTCTGCATCATGAGCGATCGCCTCGCCGAGATCGGCCACCGGATCGAGACCGTCCGCCAGCTCGGTGCGGTGGTCAACGCCATGCAGGGCATCGCCGCGCAGCGGGCGCAGCAGGCGCGCGCGCTGCTGCCCGCGGTGCGACGCTATGCGGAGACCGCCCGCACCGCCATTGGCCAGGCGCGCCGCCTTGACGAGCCACTGGCGCGTTTTCCGGCGCGGGCGGTCGGTGGTGCGAGAGGCGGCCTTATCCTGTTCGGTGCGGAGCAAGGCTTTGCCGGGGCCTTTCCGGAGCAGCTGCTCGACGGCGCCGCGGCCGACATGCAGGACAGGCATATTCTTCTGATTGGCGCGCGCACGGCCACGCTTGCGACCGAGCGCGGTCTGCGCATCGCATGGAGCGCGAGCATGCCGAGCAAGGCCGATGCGCTGCCCGCACTCGCGACAAGCATCATCGACGCGCTGTACGACTATCTGGACGAGACCGGCGCGGTGCCCATCACCATGGCTTATCCGGTCTGGAGCAGCGGCAAGGGCGTCTCGATCGTGCGCGCGAGCCTCCTGCCGCTCGACCTCGACACTTTCCCCGCGTCCACGGCGGATTTGCCGCCGCTCGTCAATATCAACGCGGCGGACCTTATCGGCGACCTGACCGCGGAATATGTCTTCGCCCAGATCTGCGCGGCTGCGGTCGAGACGTTCGTCGCCGAGAATGAGGCACGGCTGCGCACCATGGCGACCGCCCGCAGCCACATCGATCGCAAGGGCGAGGCCCTGCGCCTCGAGGAGCGCCTCACGCGTCAGGATCAGATCACCAGTGAAGTCGTCGAACTGAGCGGCGGGCGACATCGGCGAGAATGAATGCAGGGCAGGCACTTCTGCTGTTCAGCAAGAAACCGCAGAACCGCCATTGTCGTCGGGATCGAAGAGGGAGTTCGCCATGCACTATAGTAGCGGAAACTACGAAGCTTTCGTGCGCCCCCGCAAACCTGAGGGCGCTGACAGGAAGACGGCCTGGTTCGTCGGCTCGGGTCTTGCGGGACTAGCGGGCGCGGCGTTCCTGATCCGCGACGGCGGCGTCGCCGGCGAGCGTATTACCATCCTTGAGGAGCTGCATGTTCCCGGCGGCGCGCTCGACGGCCTCGACGTCCCCGAAAAGGGGTTCGTCATCCGCGGAGGGCGCGAGATGGAGGAGCATTTCGAATGCCTCTGGGATCTCTATCGCTCGATCCCTTCGCTGGAGATCGAGGATGCGAGTGTGCTCGACGAATTCTACCGGCTCAACAAGGACGATCCGAATTTTTCGCTGCAGCGCGTCACGCAGAACCAGGGCCAGGATGTGCCTGACAAGGCTTTGCTGACACTCAGCGATCGCGCGCGAAGAGATCTGATCTCCGTCTTCCTCGCGACGCGGGAGGAGATGGAGAACAAGCGGATCAACGAAGTCTTCGGCGATGATTTCCTCAGGAGCAACTTCTGGCTCTACTGGCGCACCATGTTCGCCTTCGAGGAATGGCATTCCGCGCTTGAGATGAAGCTCTATCTCCATCGCTTCATCCACCATATCGGCAGTCTGGCGGATTTCTCCTCACTCAAGTTCAACCGCTACAATCAATATGAATCGATGGTCCTGCCGCTGGTCAACTGGCTGCAGGATCGCGGCGTCAGGTTTCGCTACGGCGTCGAGGTCACCGACGTCGATTTCGACATCCGGCCCGGCCGCAAACAGGCGACCCGGATTGCCTGGATCGAAAACGGGGTCGAAGGCGGCGTCGATCTCGGCGCCGACGACCTCGTCTTCATCACCATCGGATCGCTGACCGAGAATTCCGACAATGGCGATCATCATACACCGGCCAGGCTGAATGAGGGGCCGGCGCCGGCCTGGGACCTGTGGCGCCGGATCGCGGCCAAGGACCCGGCCTTTGGTCGTCCCGACGTGTTTGGATCCCATATCCCGGAAACCAAATGGGCGTCGGCGACCATCACCACGCTCGACGCGCGCATTCCGGCGTACATTCGCAAGATCGCCAGGCGCGATCCGTTCAGCGGCACGGTGGTGACCGGCGGCATCATCACGGTCAAGGACTCGAGCTGGCTGCTGAGCTGGACGGTGAGCCGGCAACCCCACTTCAGGAAGCAGCCGAAGGACCAGATCGTCGCCTGGTTCTATGCCTTGTTCGTCGACCGACCCGGCGACTATGTGAAGAAGCCGATGCAGGACTGTACGGGCGAGGAGATCACGCAAGAATGGCTCTATCATCTCGGCGTGCCGGTCGAGGATATTCCTGGGCTCGCCGCGACGGGGGCGACGACCGTGCCGGTGATGATGCCCTACATCACCGCCTTCTTCATGCCGCGCCAGGCCGGCGACCGGCCGGACGTGGTGCCCGAGGGCGCGGTCAACTTCGCCTTTGTCGGCCAGTTTGCCGAGTCGAAGCAGCGTGATTGTATCTTCACGACGGAATATTCGGTGCGCACGCCGATGGAGGCCGTCTACACGCTGATGAAGGTCGAACGCGGCGTGCCGGAAGTGTTCAACTCAACCTATGATATCCGCACGCTTCTGGCCACAATCGGGCCGCTCAGGGATGGCAAAGGGATCGACATTCCCGGCCCGTCCTTCCTGCGCAAGCTGTTGATGAAGAAGCTTGAAGGCACAGAGATCGCCCAGCTGTTGGAAGAGTTTCATCTCCTTTCGCGATAGCAATCAAGCGCGACCCTTCGCCTGGGCTCACGAAAATTCCGCCAAAAGCTGATGAACAACGTCGATGCATCCCGGCAGGCACTATGTCCGCGCCATCAGGTGACACGCAGAGATTCAACCGCAGCAGCCCTGGCCGCCTTTACCTACAGCGGCCTTCCCATTCCAGCCGCAAAGGCGATCCGCAAGGTTTCGGCAAGGGTACGGACTCCAA
The DNA here is from genome assembly GCF_001557005.1 of Sphingomonas sp. CCH15-F11. Taxonomy (NCBI): domain Bacteria; kingdom Pseudomonadati; phylum Pseudomonadota; class Alphaproteobacteria; order Sphingomonadales; family Sphingomonadaceae; genus Sphingomonas; species Sphingomonas sp. CCH15-F11. The sequence goes on from NZ_LSKG01000144.1 coordinate 82,549, forward strand.
GCTTGGACATGATGCTCGCGCGATGGACTTCGACCGTCCGTGAAGAAATGCCCAGATCATAGGCGATGGTCTTGTTCGGAAGGCCTTGCGCAAGGCCTTCGAGAACATCCCGTTCGCGCGGTGTCAGTAGATCGACCTGTCGGCATGCCTCGGCTTCTTCGAGAGCGCGCCCCTCGGCCGTGTCGATGCGCGCGAACGCTCGGTCTATCGCATCGAGCAGCAGCGCCCGTTCGATAGGTTTGGCCAGGAAATCGACAGCACCCGCCTTCATCGCTTGGACAGCAAGCGCAATGTCTCCGTTGCCGGTCAGCATCACGACTGGCATGCTTATATCCATCTGCGTCAGCGCTGCCTGAACCTGTAGACCGTTCATGTCCGGCATGTGCATGTCGAGAACGATGCTACCTCTTTCAGCTTCATCTGCAATTTTCAGAAAGTCGACTCCCGAGCCATAGGTCTCGACGGCAAATCCCGCTGTCCTTAATGTGAATCCTACAGCTTTCCTGATTGTTTCTTCGTCATCAATGACATGAACGACGCGCTTGCTCTCCATGGCCCCCCGGACGTGTTGGCATTGCTGCGCACCCCAGCGGGCACAGCTTCAAAGGGGAGACCTTCTACGGGTAGGACCATGGTCCAAGGTCAAGGCCGAAATACCGCCGCATCACAACAGGCAAGGCAGGTGCTCGGCGAGAGGGGGGTAAGCGACCCGGCATCATGTGCCGAACTTTGCGAGATGACCGCTCTTGCGAACGGGGCGGCGCTCCCTCTGGTCTCCCGGCGGCAAGGCGCCGCAAGACGCTGCCGCCGGGAGTGGGCACGCCTCTTGGGGGATGAGCGCGCTGGTTGCTCCTAAGCTCGACGCGTCATGTTGTCATGGCAAGAAGCTGATAATCGCTATTCTGTGTCAGCAGCGCGCCGTAACGCCGATGTCCGGGGCGGATCGCAGCTCCGCTCGCGCGCCGCTACGGCACGGCGAATCCGATTCAGCACGAACCGGTGATCATAGGGTTTTGAGATCGAAGGCTGATCATCGCAGAGATCGCCCGCCTTCCGTGTCGCAGTTTCGATATTCCCGGCGAGGATGGCACCGATACCGGGTTGTTCCTGACGAACCAAGGATGCCAGGCCCGCGCCGCGCTCAGCGCGATCGAGCCAGCGCAGCGCTGCCATCACATCGTCGACCGGCACCGGGATGCTGGCGGGCGACGGAGGGCCGGTTGGCCCTCGACGGCGGAGCGATCGGACGCCCAGGATGCAAGGATGGCGGGCTTCACTTCGGGCTCAAGCTGCGGGTCCGAGCAACGATGAAGGGATCAAGGAAAGAGCGTGTGTGCGACATGACATATCCTCCTTTCCTGCCGCGACTTTCTCCGAAAGCGAAGTTCCCGGAAGATTGGTTCGGGCTCGTGTAGGGTCAATGGATGGGAATGCGCCCGGCGTTTGCCGGGCGTTCGTTTTCATCGTGCATTGAGCATTGAGTACTGAAGAACTGACGCGCAGCGCACCGTTCAAATTCCGTGACGAACGGCCTCCGCAATCGCCGGCATCACGTCGATATCATTAGAGGTATGCGCAACAGCGTTCGTGCTCACGATCCTCTCGACGAGCCCACCCAGGACTTGCGCTGCATCGCCGGCGAAAAGCGGATGCACGACCACGCAATCCGGTCGCGCGAACCCCATGCCGACCAGCTGGCGCGCCGCCTCGGCGAGGGTCCGGCCGGATGAGGCGATATCGTCGACCAGCACCGGCTGGCGATCGAGAAACGCTGGGGCATTCGGAATCGAGATGGTGACGTCACGGTCGCCGGACCGGATTTTCTCGCACACGAGAAACGGAGCATCGGCATCGGCCGCCACCTGCGAGACCCACTGTTCGCTTTCCAGGTCCGGACCGATGATCAGCGGACGAGCGACATTGCGCTTGATCCACGAGGCCAGAAGCCGCGCAGCATGAACAACCTGGGTCGGGATGCGGTAGATTTCCGACAACGCATGATAGCGGTGGAGATGCGGATCGACCGTCACCAGCCAGTCGAGATGGCGGGACAGGATCGCGGCAAAGGTTCGCGACGTCACCGCCTCGCCGGCATGGAAGCGAATGTCCTGGCGCATGTAAGCGAGGTAGGGGGCGACGAGCCCGATCCTGCGAGCGCCCAGATCGCGCGCGGTGTCGGCTGCGAACAGCAGCGGCAACAGCTTGGCGTCCGGATGATCGAGACTGCACAGCAGGATGACGTCGCGGTCGCTGATGTCGCTTACGACCCTGAGATAGGTTTCCCCGTCGGGAAACTGACGATGCTCGATCGTGCCGACCTCTGCATCGAGTGCGGCGGATAGCGGCTGTGCCAGGGCCTCGCTGCCAGACAGCGCGAACAGCACGGGACGGTTCATAGCGCTTCAATCCCGAAGATCGGCCCGTCGCTCACCGCATAGGCCGCCGCATAATCGAGCTCGCCCGGGCTCTCGGCATGAATGGTGCTCAAGGGAGCCCCGGCATCCACCATCTGGTTCAGCCGACACTGCAGCGCGACGCCGGCGGCCTTGGCCATCGGCGCGCCGGCAAGCTTCGCGACCGTCGCGAGCTTGCGATTGTCGATACTCACCAGGCGGCCGCTATAGGGAGCGATCATATCCTGTTGGAACCGGGCGACCGGTGGAGCCCGCATGCCGCCCTGCGCTTCGCAGATACGTTGGAACTTGGCCCAGGCCCGGCCGCTTTCGAGGCACGCCCGCGCACGCGCATAGCCTTCGCCGGCCGGGGCCGCGTCCGCGAGCTCAAGCAGTCCTCCCGCCAGCTCGCAGGCCCGGTGGGCGAGATCCTCGGCGCCAGGCTGCCCCTGGAGCACGGCAAGGATATCCTGCGCCTCGAGCGCCGGACCGATGCCCCGTCCGATCGGCTCCGCGCCGGGGCCGCGCATCACGCGCGTGCGAAGCCCGAAGGCTTGGGCGACCGAGCTCAGCGCGCGCTCGAGGGTGTCGGCGGCAGCGGCTCCGCGGACCTTGGCGGTCGGCCCGACCGGGATGTCGATGACCAGATGGGTCGCACCGGCCGCGACTTTCTTGGACAGCACCGAGGCGACCATCTGCCCGACGGCATCGATATCGAGCACGCGCTCCACGCCGATGATCACGTCGTCGGCAGGGCTGAGATTGACGGCGCCGCCCCAGGCGATGCAGCCGCCTTCGCGCTCGACCACCTTGCGGATTGCGGAAACGTCGAGGTCGACAGGTGCCAGCACCTCCATCGTGTCCGCCGTGCCGGCCGGCGAGGTGATCGCCCGCGACGATGTCTTGGGCATGATCAGGCCCTCCGCGGCCATGATCGAGACGATGATCGGCGTGGTGCGATTGCCCGGCAATCCACCGACGCTATGCTTGTCGACGATGACCGTTCCGGGCCACTGCAATCGCTCGCCGACATCGACCATCGCCCTGGTCAGGCTGATCGTTTCGTCCGTATCGAGCGGGACCGCCGAGCAGGCCGTGACGAATGCCGAGAGATGGACATCGCTATAGCGTCGCTCGGCGATGTCGGTGATGATCGCTGAAAAAGCCCCGTCACTGAGACGATTGCCATAGATACGCCGACGCACTTCGGCGAGCGAGGCGAGAGGCTGGGCGTGCGCGATCTCGACCGGATCGCCCTCGCTGACGCCGAGCCGCTGCCATGCGGATTCCGAGAGGCCGATCTCGCCGGGCGCTGGAGCCTCCGCGGAACTGTGCAGCAGCGAGACGACGATTTCCCGCCCGCCGGCGCGCAGCGCGACCTGCGCGCGGGACGCAAGACCTTCCGAGCGGCAGACGGGACAGTCGTGGCGCATGACCGCAATCAGATCGCTACCGGCACCCGACAGGCCGATGCGGCGTGCCCGCAGCGTCGTCGCGACAGACTCTGCTTCGGCGTTCTCGATGATCCCGGGCTTCACGCGAGCATGCCCCAGCTACCCAGCGCCGGTACGCTGCATGCCCAGCCCAGTTCCTCCGAGACACGCTTCGCCAGGACGTGGGCGCCGGTCGGCTCGCCATGGGTGACATAGACGTGGCGCGGGGCCTCGTGCAGCGAGCCGAGCCAGCGCATGAGCTCGTCGCTGTCGGCATGCGCCGAGAGCATCGTCAGGTTGGCGACCTCGGCTTCGACCGGGATATACTCGCCGTGGATCTTGATCGTCCGGGCGCCGCCGATCATGGCGGCGCCGCGGGTGCCCGCCGCCTGGAAGCCCGAGAAGAGGATGAGGTTCTTCCCATCCGGCGCGAAGCGCTTGAGATGGTGGAGCACGCGGCCGCCCGTTGCCATTCCGCTGGCCGAGATGATGACCTTTGGGGCGGGGTTGGCGGTGAGTTCCTTGGATTCCTCCACTTCGCGCACATAGTGCGCGACGCTGCACGCCGCTTCGCACTCGGCGCGGGCCAGGCGATGCTCGTCCATGAAATCGCACATCAGCCCGCTCGCGTTGATCGCCATCGGGCTGTCGAGGAAGATCGGGATGTCGCGGAGGCGTCCCTGCGCGCGCAGACGCGAGAAATGATAGAGAAGCGACTGGACCCGTCCCACGGCGAAGGCCGGGATCACCACCGTCCCTCCTCTCTCGACGCATCGTTCGACATGATCTCCAAGCGTCTTTGTCGGATCGACCTGCTCGTGGCGCCGATCGCCATAGGTCGATTCCACCAGGACATAGTCGGCGCGCGCGGGCGGCTCGGGATCTTTCATCACCGAATCGCCGTAACGGCCGATGTCGCCTGAGAAGAGGATTGTCCGCCCCTTCCAGTCGATCTCGATCGACGCCGCGCCGAGGATGTGGCCGGCGCGATGATAGCGCACCCTGATGCCGTCCGTGACTGCATGCCACGCTCCGAACTCGATCGGCCGGAAGAGCTGCAATGCCAGACGCGCGTCAGCCTGGGTGTAGAGCGGCAGCGCCGGCTGGTGCCTGGAGAAGCCGTGCCGGTTGGCGAACTCCGCATCCTTTTCCTGCAGATGACCGCTGTCGGGAAGAAGGAGCTCGCACAGGGCCGCGGTCGCCCGGGTGGCAAGGACGGTACCGTCCCAGCCCAGGCGCGCCATGCGCGGTAGCGCGCCCGAGTGATCGAGATGAGCGTGGGTCAGCAGGACTTGGCCGACATCGGCGACTTCGGGTGGAATTGGCGCCCAATTAAGGCGGCGCAGATCCCTGGGTCCTTGAAACAGGCCGGAATCGACAACGATCTGAGTTTCACCATCGTCCACCAGATAACGCGACCCTGTGACCGTTCCCGATGCGCCGAGAAAGGCGACGCCGAGACCATCGGCCGGGCGCTTAGCCAGATCGATCCTTGCTTCGCGCTCGAGGACGGTCACGCCGGACTGGTTGCGGGAATGGTGCCGTTTCTTTCTCTTGTGCATGGACGCGGGCCTGCCTCTCACGATTATGTTCGTGAGCGCAGCTTTGATTCGCGGACGCCGCACGCCTATACGCAAAAGCCGCAGCACGACTGCTGCTCCCGACAGTTGCGTCGCGCGAACACCGGTGGCCGATCCGATCGATCACCTTACCCATGCTTGCGCGATGCCCTTCGGACTTCGCTCTCTACTTATACCTTGCTCCTTGGACTCGAGCCTATGCAGGCTGGAGGTTGACTAGAAGAGAACGGCATATGGGCGAACATGACCATCGCATGCGCAAGCGCGGCAAGATCGTTCTGATCGGCTTCCTGCTCGTCGCCAGCTTCTTCCTCATTACCGAGCATACCGCGCACTTCCTGGGTGTGCTGCCCTATCTCATCCTGCTCGCCTGCCCGCTCATGCACCTGTTCATGCACCACGGCCAAGGTGGGCATCAGCATGGCCATGAGCCCGGCCAGGCACCCGCCGGCTTGCCGGCCAATCCCAACGGCCGCATCGAAGGAGAGTCGCGATGACGCACGCCGACTATGGCTATGGTCTGTGGGGGCTCGCGCTGGTCAATGCCGCCGTTTTCATCCTCTTTGCGTTCAGCTTCTTCAAGCCGGCAACGCGGCGCGACTGGCGCAGCTTCGGCGCGTTCAGTGCGTTCATCGTCGCGCTCTTCGCCGAAATGTATGGCTTCCCGCTCACCATCTTCCTGCTGTCGGGGTGGCTCCAGTCGCATTTCCCCGGCGTCGACTGGTGGAGCCACGATGCTGGCCACATCCTGGAAATGATGTTCGGCTGGCGCATCAATCCGCATTTCGGCCCGTTCCACATCGCCAGCTTTGTGCTGATTGGTGTAGGCTTTTGGCTAATCTCGATCGCGTGGACGGCGCTTCACACGAGTCAGCGCAAAAACGAATTGGCAATGACGGGGGTCTACGCCCGGGTGCGGCACCCTCAATACGTAGGGTTCATCCTCGTCATGCTCGGTTTCTTGCTACAATGGCCGACGCTTCTGACGCTTGCCATGTTTCCGGTGCTGGTGGTGATGTACATTCGTTTGGCTAAGCATGAGGAGAGATACGCGCTCGCGACCTACGGCGATAGCTACCGCCAGTACATGGCCCATGTTCCCGCCTTCTTCCCCAGCTTGCGTTGGAAGCGGGAGATTGCAGGACTGGCCTTCACAGGAAATGCTCGAATGGCAGGCCATCAGACGGACGGGCCGGTTAGCGAGGGTTCTCGAGAACACGACAACATGCTGCCAGGAGGTTAGACGTTGTCCTCCTCCGCAAGATCATCACGAACATGACGAAATCGAGGGGGCGTATGTGACCATGCAGGTGACGATCCTTGCGATTGTAGTAAACGGCGTTCCCGTCCTGAGCCTCCATCAGACCCGATCCGCGGCCTGGAAGCGGCTCATGAGATTCATAGACGCGAAATGGCCGGAGCGCCTGGGAGCGATGCTTCCCCCTGCCGAAGACGAAGCGAAGGCGCGCATGTTCTTTCGCGAGGAAGATAAAGACCTGTACGCGATCATCGACGCCGACATATCAGAGCTGCACGATGCCTTGGGGTGGGTCAAAGATCCCGTCGTTGGTTAGCCCGTCACGCGATCGCCCTCGAAAAGCTGGGCCGCCCACCGATCGAGATCGCAGCCACGTCCTGAACGTCACCGAAGTTCAGGACGTGACCGAGCCCGGGCAGTGCGATCGGGCGCTATCTGTAAGCCGGACAAGCAACTGACCTGTTCGACCGCCGTGCCAGCGGGCTGATTGCCAAGGGCGCGGCCGGATTTTGCGTCGGCGCAACGGGTGTCAGTCGGTGTCGGCCTCTACGGAGAGATGTGCAGCGGCTGTCATCTATCGCCCCGGCGCGGAGGAATCGGAGGTGAGCCAAGGCCCTTAACGGCAAGCCCCGAACTGGCGAGGGGTGGCGCAACGCCTCACGCCCGCTCAGCAGCCCTGGATTATCAAGCATGGTGTAAGCTGACGGCCGAGCCGGCGGGGGGCAAGACGCACCGGATCCCCTGTCTGGGACACGGTGGCGTTCGTGCGCTAACTCTCGGGGATGACGGCTGAGCCGTACAAGCGCTGGTCGCGGGCGCACCTGTCGGCCACGCGGGATGATGAAGAATCTGGCAGGCACGAAATGAGACACGCAAGGATGGAGATTCGACCCTGAGAAGCACCAAACTTCGGCTGCACCTTCTCGCGAGCCGCACTCACAAGTGGCTCGCGATCATTGTCGGCGCGCAGCTTCTTTTGTGGTTCGCGAGCGGCGCGTTGATGAGCTTCTTGCCCATCGATCGAGTGCATGGCGATCACCTTGTGGACCGCAAAGCCGTGGCGCCCTTGCCTCGCGGCGTGGCGCTCGTCCCACCATCAGTGATCGTCGCGGCGACCGGGACGCGGATCGAGACCGTGAGCTATCGCATGTGGCTTGGCCGCCCGGTCGCTGAGGCGACAACGGCCCGAGGGACGCGGCTGTTCGACGCGAGAACGGGCGCACTGTTGCCCGCCCCAACTGCGGCGCAAGCCCAAGCGGTAGCGAGGGCCGCCTGGCGGAGCAACGATCACCCAAGTGTGAACGTGGAACTGATCGATCGCGCCAGTCCCGAATATCGCGGCACGCTTCCCGCCTGGCGTGTGACGTTCGCCGATCCGGACTCCACTCGGATCTTCGTGGCGGCCGATACCGGCCGGATTGCGGCGGTGAGGACAGGCACGTGGCGGCTTTATGACTTCTTCTGGAGCCTTCACATCATGGATTGGAAGAATCACGAGGACTTCAACACGCCATGGCTTCTAGGGTTTGCGCTCGGCGGCCTCGGACTTTGGCTTGGCGGGGCCGTGCTTCTTTGCATGCGTTGGCCGAAGCGGCGTCGGTCAAGCGCGTCAGGCTAGCGGACCGGCAGAAACCGGAGAAGCATGATGATAAAGAAAAGTGATAAGTCGCGCGGCGGGTTGGAACGCAGTTGAACAGGCGAGACTTCGTTTGGCAGCGATGGGGTAGACCATGGCGCATCTGAGCGATGCTGAAATGATCAACTGGATGGCGCTTTATACTGCGACCGCTCTGTGCTGCGCGATCGCAATGGCCTTGGCGATCCTTGTTCTCGCCTGTCGCCTCTGGCGCGAGAAGGCCTGGGCGCAGCTTCGCAGCGCCAAGGATGTGGCGCTGTTCCTCCCCAAATCCTGGTGGCGGTGGCAGAAGCTTTATCTGCTTTCGACGCCCGTGACGCTCGCGATCGTCAGTTCGTTCGGATTCACGTTGAGGTGGAGCTGATCGTTTAAAGGGCGAAGGCGTCTGAGAGTCGGGCTACCAGGTGCGCCGCGTTGCGGTCGGCCGGGGTGACAGTCAACAGTGGCGCTACTCGCCGAAGCCTTTCGCGTTGGTGGACCTCGGGCTCGCCGAACTCCAGCACCTCCAAGATCCATTGCCTGATCTCGCCGGTCGTGCCTGAACGCGCTTCGATCAGGAAGTCGGGGCGGCAGGGGCCGGCGGGAGTGAGGTGATCAAAGACGGGCTTCTCGACAAAGATATCAAGGCCCTCCTCGGCTAGCTCGCGCCTCGCTTCCAGAAGCGCGCGCAGAACGTCTCGCTCGAACTCGGAATTGACCGGGATGAAGCGACGGCCCGAATAAATCGGTTGGGCAAATGCGCGCAATGGTGCGTAGCCGTGCGCTTCCGGATACTCGCCTGCGACGATCATTACCAGGAACGGCCCCTTCACCGGTTTTCCGGCGAAAGAGAATGACTGCACCCGAGATCGCACCCAGTATAGAGCTAAGCCGCGCTTTCTGGACCCATGCCGATGCGCTGCACAGCCGCCGTGCGTATGCTGCACTTCGATTTCTCGGCGATGCTGATCTGCCGCAGAGCCTCGAGCGCGCGGATCAGCCGGGGGCCGGCGTAGCTCGGGTCGGGTTCGACCCGCGCGCCCAGGTCCTCGCGCCAGTGGCGCCGGGTGTTTCCGGCGAACTGGGCCTGCCATCTGGCGAAGCCTTCGAAGGGATCGTCGAGCGTCGCGATCCGTGGCCGGCCGGGGACGGGGAGGGCGCAGCCCCACGAAAAAACATCGATTTCGTCGATCTCGTGGCCCTGGAGCTGGAGCGCGGCGGCGTAGCCGGTCCAGGCGGCGCGCAATTGCCACGCGCGAGCACCCGAAGTGGCGGAAGTCCGCGCATCGAGCCGCCCGACGGCGGCGCTCGCCTGCTCGAGCGCCGCGGCGAGACCGTCGCTCCACGGCAGCGATGTCAGCGCGGAAGAGCGGCGAGCCATCCCCAAGCATATCCCGAGATCGCCCTTTGAGTATAGCGTGGAGTCACGCCTAGTGTTGATAATGGACCCTTATCAACACCCCATTGTTGAAGCTTCTATATCCCGGTAAGGAATAGGAGCTGGCTGTTCGTGCGCCGGCGGGCCTCCGCACCGGGGCGCAACAGGGAAGACGCGGCGTGTACGATCATCTGAGTGACCTTGCGCAGCGGCTCGGCCGCCATATGGCCGAGCATAGCCCCAAGGGCCTGCCGACGCATTTTGGCGACGAGCTGCTCGAGGCGTTCCCGCAGGAGAGCCGCAAGACGCTGGGGATGGCGCTGGCCGAGCTCGAAGCCGATGGGCTCGTGACGCTCTCGCGCGTGCTGGGGCCGCACCTGCCGCGCGTGCGCACAACGGTAGAGCTGTTCATCGCCAGCGATCCGGCGATCACCGGGCACGACCCGGTCGAGGATTCGGTCGTGCTCGCCCGGTTGCTGCTCGACCAGCCCGAACTGGGCGGGAACGCCAGGAAGCTCGAGGAGGCCGCGGGCTGGGAGCGCCGCCGCTTCAACCCCGCCTTCGCGCTGCTGATCCCATGCGTTCACGACGGCCGCGTGCGCAAGTCGCTGCAGGACGACTATCCGACGATGGGGATCCTACTCGCCGACGAGGATCTGGTCGAGCTGCGCCGATATGTTCAGCGTACCAGCCAATGATCAGGTTCACCCACAATGGCCGGCCGTTTGACGCCAGCAGGTTTGCCGCCGAAATTGAGGCCAAGGCGATCGCGCTCGGCATGCAGGCGCTCGAGGAGAAGGCGAGGGGCGCCGCCGCGTCGATCGTCGACCCCGAGACCGGCCACCATGCCGCCGTCTTCGTCGACCGGCTGTCGGGCAATCGGGTGGCGATCCGCACCACCGGCTCGCCTGCTTTCGCGCGGCTTCTGGAAAAGCGTCTGGGTGTCGACCCGGGAAAGGTTCAGGTCATGAATGCCGCCGACGGCGCCGCGCACCCCAAAGTCTATCTGGCGCATGCGAGCGAGGACAAGGATCGAGTGCGTCCGGTCGCGGAATATCTGATGGCGAACGGCGTCGACGTCTGGTTCGACGAGTGGGAGATCGAGCCCGGCGACAGTCTTCGGCAGAAGATGGAGGAGGGCCTCGGCAGCATGACCCATTTCGTCGTGGTGCTGACCGAAACGTCGATCGCCAAGCCGTGGGTCGCAAAGGAGATCGACGTCGGCCTCGTCCAGCAGGTCGGCGGCAAGAGCCGGTTCGTGCCGCTCGTCGTCGACCTCGATCCCGCAAAGCTGTCGCCCTTCCTGCAGGCGATGCTGTTCCTCAAGATCGATCCAGCGAGCCAGGCGGATCTCAAGGGGCTGGTGGACCGCCTGCACGGCGTTAGCCGCAAGCCGGCGCTCGGCGCCGCGCCCCGCTATGTCCAGACGGCGCCGAGCGGGCTGGAGGGCTGGTCGCCGGCGGCGGTGGCGGTCGGCAAGCATGTCGTCGAGACCAGCGCGCATGCGCTGGCCGTCGACCCCGTGGTGACCCTCGAGGACCTCGCGGCCGCGCTCGACATCGCGGCGGATGATCTCAGGATCGCGCTGCTGGACCTGAAGGACGGCGGTTATCTGCGCGAGTTGAACGTGAGCGGGCACTATGCTCCGCAGCCGGCGCTGTTCGTGGACTTTGGCGAGGCGTTCATGCCGTTCAGCCCCAGCGAGGATGCGCGGACGCTGGCGAACCGGATGCTGACGGGCGAGGAGCGGGCCGCCGACACCAAGCGGCTTGCCGAGGCGCTCGGTTGGGAACCGCGCCGGATGAACAGCGCGATCTGCTATCTCGAGCGGGTCGGGGCGATCAAATCCCGGCATGCGCTGGCCTCGGCGCCCTGGCGGGCCGTGCAGCTTGTGCGCACCGACGAGACGTTGCGCTTCGCGCGCAATCATGGCTGAACCTGCGCTCCACCGTGCCGAGGCGGCGCCGATCAGCGAGATCGTCTCGCAGGTCGAGGCGCTGGCGCCGGCCCGCCGGCTCGCCGATCCGCAGCTCGTCGCCGCGGCCGCGCGGGCCTGGTCGACGAACACGATCCGCGCCTTCCTGTCGGACCTGAAGATCTGGGACCAATGGTGTCGGCGGCGCGGACTTGCGACAGCGCGGGCCGATGCGGAGGCGGTCGCTTCCTATCTGCGCGCCTTGTCGGGGGTCGAGCAGGATCCGCGCAATCCGCTGAAGCAACGGGCGCCGGCGACGATCGAGCGCTATCTGGTGAACATCGGCTGGGCCTACCGCATGGCCGGGCTTGATGATCCGACAGCGGCGCCGCTGGTGCGGCTCGAGCTCAAGGGCTTGCGCAAGCTATTGGGCACGCGCCAGCGCCAGGCGCGCGGCATCCGGTTCAAGGGTGAGGTGAGCGACCTTGACGATCCGGCGATCGGTATCTGCCTGGCGCATCTGCTCAAGGCCTCTCGCCGCGACATGCTCGGCGCGCGCGACCGCGCGCTGCTGCGCGTCGCCTATGACAGCGGCTGCCGGCGCTCCGAGCTGGTGGCGATCGTCTGTGACGCGGTCGAAGGGCCCGATTCCGACGGCTCGGGAACCCTGTTCATTGCGACCAGCAAGACCGACCGCGACCGCGCGGGCGCCATCGCCTATCTCTCGCCCGCGACGATGCAGGCGATTGCGGAGTGGAAGCGGGCCAGCGGGATCGCGGGCGGACCGCTCTTCCGGCGCGTCGAGACCTATTTCGACGGCTCGGTGCGGTCGGTGGGAGAGGGGCCCCTGCATCCGAACACGATCACATTGATCTACCGCAGGCTGATCCGCGCCGCTTTCGAGAAGAAGCTGCTCGGAGGAATGAGCGAATCGGAGCTCGAGCGCTGGGTGAAAGCGGTGTCGAGCCACTCGATCAGGGTTGGCGTGGCGCAGGACAATTTCGCCGCCGGCGAGAGCCTGCCGGCGATCATGCAGGCCTATCGCTGGCGGGACCCCAAGACGGTCATGCGCTACGGTGCGCGGCTCGCGGCTAAGAGCGGGGCGTCGGCGCGCCTCGCGCGGCGCTTTCAGGAGAGCCGTTGAGCGATGGTCAGGATCAGTGTGACCGAACCATCCAAGCCGGAGCGCCGCCGGCGGGTTCTTGATCGCTCACGGTCGCGCAACTCGCCGAGGGCGGCCTGGAGGAAGGGCAAGAACTCGATTTCTAGCGTGAGGTGAACATCGACAAGCCGGAGGCCAAGTCCCGGCTGCTCGACGATGTCGTAGCCTTTCTGAACCGGGGCGCAGCCCGCATCATCGTGGGCGTCGAGGAAAAGGGGGACCGGTGAGAGAAGGCCCGAAAACGTACGCTAAGCTCGGCGCTCGGCCGTAGTGGTGCGCAGCGGCCTGAACCGCCCACGCGGCTTCTCGATCTCGCTCCACAGATAGTCGCCGGTGAGGCCGATATGCTCCCAGCCCAGCGGTGCAACATGGGCGAGCAGCTCGTCGGGTACATCAGCGCCCGTCGACCGCAGGTGACGGACGGCCCGGTCGAGATAGACGGTGTTCCAGAGCGCGACGGCGGCGGTGACTAGGGTCAGTCCGGAGGCGCGGTGTCGCTGGTTCTCGAAGGTGCGGTCGCGCAGCTCGTCAAGGCGGTTGAAGAAAATGGCGCGGGCGAGCGCATTGCGGGCCTCGCCCTTGTTGAGGATGCTGCCCGTGCGGCGTCGCTGCTCGGGATCGTCGAGCCAGGCGAGCACTGCTGGTGAAGCCGATCGCCACGCGCACGCGGTCGGGCAGGGGGGCGTCCAGCGCCTCGAACAGCGGAGCCATGCCCAACGCCACGGCATTGAGCCAGCTTTCGCGGGTTTGGTGGGTCATCGTCCTTACTCCCTTCAAATCGCCTGTCCGGCGATGGCCATGCCATCGGCCGGAACACGGACGCCCAAGAACGCCGGCGAGAGAGGGGGCAGCGGGATTCGATGGGGGTGGTGCGGCCGCAGCGCAGCGAGGCACGGCCCCGTCTAATCCCGTTGCGGGGGAGAGGCGGCCGGGACCGCCTCTCCCCCTTGAACGAACATCGACGCCGGCGCACGCCGGCACCATGAAGCGAGATCCGCTTGCGATCTCGCCCCGCCATGTGGGTCGTCACCTTGGGCCAAGACCGCTTGCGGGCTTGGGGAGCGAAGCGAGTAGGGCCACGGTGCCGCGCCAGCGGCAGGCGCATGTCCCCTGCCTGGATTGAAATTGTTGCTCAACTGAGCTACATCATGGGGGATTGACCAAGGAGGTTCCAATGGCCGCTACCGCTTTCGTGCGCGCGCGCATCGACGAAACAGTGAAGGATGAAGCCGCCGCCGTGCTGGCCGAGCTGGGGCTGACCGTCTCGGATGTGGTCCGCATGACCCTCACGCGGGTCGCCAAGGATCATGCGTTGCCGTTCGAGCTGAAGGTGCCGAACGCCGAGACGCGCGCCGCGATCGAGGCGTCCCGCGCGACGATGAAGGCCCGCCGCGCCCGTTTCACCGATGCTCAGGAACTATTCGATGCCCTCGACCAAGAAGCCCGCCAGCAGTAAGCGGGCTTCGTTCCCAAGAGAGGCGTCCTACGAAAAAAGGTTCGTCAAGGATTGGGAGCGGCTGTCGCGCAGCGGGCGCTACAACATGAAACAGCTCAAGGAGGCGATGATGATGCTCATCGCCAACGATGCGCCGTTAGGCCCGGAATGGCTGGATCATCCGCTGAAAGGCGATTGGAGCGATCATCGCGAGTGCCATATCGGCGGCGATTTCCTGCTGATCTATACGATTGAGGGGAATCTGGTGAACTTCGTGCGCGCCGGCACTCATGCGGAACTGTTTGAATAGCCATGCGCGTAATCTTCATCCGCCACGGCGAATCCACCGGCAACGCGGGCGTGCCCTGCAATGATCTCGCGACCATCGCGCTGACGGAGCGCGGCCACGAACAGGCGCGCGAAGTCGCGGCGAGCTGGACGCAAGCGCCCGCGCTCATCGTCACGTCACCCTATACGCGCACGCAGCAGACGGCCGCGCCGACGATCGCGCGCTTTCCCGGCGTGCCGGTGGAAGTGTGGCCGATAGAAGAGTTCACCTATCTGCAACCGGCGCGCTGGAACGGCACGCGCAGTGCGGAGCGGATGCCGCACCTCGAACGCTATTGGAGCGCGGCCGATCCTGATTATTGCGACGGGGAAGGGGCCGAGAGCTTCGCCACCCTGCTACGCCGCTGCAAGACGGGCCTAGACCGCCTCGCCGCCATGCCTGCTGGATCACTGGTCTATGTGTTCGGGCATGGGCAATTCATCCAGGCCGCGCGGGCGATCGTCGCCGACGCCCATCTGGATGACCGGGCCAAGATGCGGGTGTTCTGGCGCAAGGGCGAGCCGCCCGCGATCAGCAACGCGCAGCGGGTAGAATTTCACTGGCAAGGCGGGCGCTGGGAATGTGCGTCGGCGTTCACGGCATAATGGCGGGAATCACCTGATTGCCGTGCATGGGCTGAGTCAGATGGAACGCGATCCTCGACTGTATTAGGTGGTTTGTTACATGACGGTCCAGCCAGCACGCTCGATATCCGCAATGGCCGTGCTGCTTGCAATCACTGCCTGCAACAAAGCCGAGAAGCGCACAATGCCTTCTGAGGTGCAGATCGCTTACGACTACCAGCTTGTTCTTCCCGATAAGTTCAAGCGGAATTGGGTCCAAGGAATCGACAGCAAAGTAGAGGAATGGCAATCATCCGATACGATCGTTAGTACCGACTTTGGGCAGTTTAGCGGACCCCCAACATGCCATGTAGCAAGCACGTCGTGCAGCCTGTCAAAGGAGATGATTGGGGGCAGGCCATCTCTCGTCGGCCGATATCGTCACGGACCACAGGAGCGGGCACATGAGCCAAAGCCATTTAGGTATTTTGTGCACATACCAGTGTCGGAGAGATATGGTCTGAAGCTCAACATGTTTGCCAGGTGTGATAGCGAACCGGCTTGCGATGAGGCACTTACATTCTTTCGGAGGGTCCGCATTCTGCGCACGGAGCGACCTGGCTCCGGTTTGATTCTGCCCGACTCGCCCTCTTCGCCACCCCCCGTGCCTGGGTGATCGAGGAAATATCTCAAACTGTTACAGCATACCGTCCGCCATGGGTCACGTGCTGATCGGAAGATCCTCTCCTGCCGGAGTAATACATGACTCCCGACAGCCCTCGCTCAGGGCCACTGGCACGGTCTCTCAATCAAGAGAGGGAAGTTAATCTGGTCTCGCGCCAAGCAATTGGACAGCTCTACTGCGTCAGGAGCGAGATACCCCACGGGTCGATATAGTCGATTGGCGAATAAACCATTTCGCTTGATCCGTCGCTGAATGCCTGCGCTGCGGTCAAGATTCCGTACGCCTTCACCTGTGTGCTCTGCGCAGCATCCGAAAACACGGCTGATCCACTGTCGCCGGTCCTGCCAAGGTGCTGACCCGAAGCTCGAAAGACTCTGATCCAGCCATTAGCGCCGTTGTAGTAGTAGTTACCGCTAGTGATCGCTCCACATGTAATCCCAGTTACACGCCCGGATTTGCACGACACCATCCCCTTGGTCTGCCCATAATAACCAACAGTTCCGTTAACACGGACCCATCCACTTTTAGGAAGACCAACCACCGATGCTTGGTTGAAATAGTAGATCGCGTTCGATCGCGAATAACCTGTGATATCGTGCCATTGGAAGTCGTACTTTGTGCCGTAGGCCCAGCGAGCGATTGCCGGTGCCGGGATCTCTACCCAATGGCCATTTACCGCATGCCAATAGCCAGTTCCTTCAGGGCCAGGGTTGCAGTGCCCAGCGGTGAGAATCCCTAAGCGACCTTGGTATGTCGCCTGAAATGCAACCGTACACCCCTTCGAGGCTTCGTCGGATGCACGCTGCTGCCAAAAATAGTGCCCTCCTTCGATGTAATCTCCGCTGACAACACCGATCGGTCCTGCCGTTGGCTTGGCAATAGGCTTCACGACCACTCGAATGTTCTGGCGCTTGCTGCCGATGAGGTTAAGCACGCGCTGCTTCATGTCGTTAGACGGTAACTCAAGAACGACATCGCCGCTATCTTCCTCAACGTACCCGGCAAAGTCCCTTATCCCGCTTCCCTCAATTGTCTTGAAAATTTCGGTGGCGCCCGCCTCGGCTTCGGCGCGAGACTTCTTAGCCTTCACAAGTTTGACATATCGCCGGATTTTTGGGTCGATCCGATACTTCACGAGCTTACGGTCATCTGGCGTAACGTATGAGATATTGATTCGGAACACTGGTGTGTGTTCAACCCATATAGATCCGAGTTCGCTGTCGTTGTCTCGCTTTACCTGCGCGACCAGCTCTGCAATTGCATCTTGCAACTGCGCGCGTTCTGTCGCTTCCGCCAAACTAATCCCGTACTGGTCCGCGAGGAACTGGGCGGCCGGTGATGACCCGGCCGCGCCAGCAGGGGCAGCCGGTGGAGCTGCTGGTGCTGGTACTTCCTGCTGAGCTAATGCTGGATGGGCCGCTGCCGCGAGCAGAACGATGACGAGTCTAGTACGCATTCCTCTCTCCTATTGCCGGGCGACAGCGAAAATTGCACTCGGGCACCGCTCGGGAAGTGGCTTGCTGAACTTGGTCATATTGACGCTGTTTAGTGGCACGAATGCTCCGGCGATCGTGGTGGCCGACGGCACCCGATAGCTGGCGCCCCCCTCCACGCGGATGATCAGAGCGTCATCGTGCTGCTCGATCGTCGATCCTGCGGGCCAGAGTGGCGTTGCGTCGCTATCACGCATCGTGAAGACGATGCAGTCATTGCGGACGGAGAGCCTGCCCATCTGTGGTGCAGCCGGTATGAGTCCGTTGGCTAGCTCATTCACTGCGAACGCAGGCAGGTTTTTTGGTGCGGCTGATGGTCCAAGGCCAGCGGATGATGTCTTCTTAACTTCAGGAGGGGGCGCTTCCGACTGTGAGGAAGGGGTGCAACTGGCCAAGATTGCCGCGCCACCGATCAGAATCGCGAAAGTATGTTTCACTATCGGCACACCTCTCGCGAAGAGCACGATTACGTCAAACACATAATGCATTCTGATTGCAAAGGTTTCTGACGCTTTCCTAGTCGCGCTCGCGCGACCGCCTCGTCGAACATCGCGTCGACCTGCGCTTCGTCGAGGCCGCTGGTGCCCCCCCGAAAAGGGGATAGCCACGCTTCTGTCGGGCTGGGCACCGGCGGGGGAGGGAATGGCGGCAACTCCGACGCGCGTGCTTGTTGGGGTGGCCCATCCTTCAAGGCAGCCTCGTTCACCGAGCTGCATCCCGCCAGACCCAATGCCAAGCCAAAGCTGCCGGCGATCACGGCACCGAACTATTGCCGCCCGTCATCATGGCCGCCCCTGTAGCCGCGAAATCGTCGCCTGGCTGACGTTGAACAGCGCCGCAACGGTGCGCTGGGTGTCGCCGGCGTCGAGCTTGCGCTGCGCCTCGGCCTGCTGGTGCGGGGTGAGGGCGCTCTTGCGGCCGAACTTGACGCCGCGCGCCTTGGCCTGGGCGCGACCGGCGCTGGTGCGCTCGGCGATCCGCTGGCGCTCGTAGCTGGCCGCAACGCCCAAAACGGCAATGACCACCTCGGCGAGCTGCGAAGTTGTGTCCAGCATCGGCTCGGCGATCGAGCGGAAGCCGGCACCGGCCTCTTTGACCGCGTGGAGGATGTTGAGCAGGTCGCGCGTGTTGCGGGCGAGGCGATCGGTCGCCGTCACCATCAGCACGTCGCCGGGATCGAGCGCGCCGATCGCGCGCTTGAGCTGGGGGCGCTCGGCCGACGCGCCGCTGATCTTCTCGCGGTAGGTTTTCGTGCAGCCGGCGGCCTCAAGCTGGGCGAGCTGCTGGGCCAGGTCTTGGCTGTTGGTCGAGACGCGCGCATAGCCGTAAATCATGGAACGATTCTGCATCAGATTTTTGCATCAGGGAAGAGCGCGGAAAACCGGGACTTTCGGATTGATGCAAAACTTTTGATCTGCTGGTCTCTGTCCTGATTGGGATAGTATCGGGAAGAGCACATGATGACTTCCTACTTGGTGCGATAATCACTTTCAGGCGAGCCCACTGCGACAATCGGCCCAGTCCCACATTTCGCTCGCAGCAGGGCCACCGCCGGATCAGCTTCCGAATAACCTTGCGGGCCAGCCCACGCCATGCGCTCTCCGATCCGGGGCATGGCCTCATCGGAACTGTTGTCTTTCAAGGCCATATAGCCCTCGGCATCCAGACCAAGCTCCACATCCCGGCCGAAAATGACAAGCGGCTCACCGCCGTCTCCATGTTCCGTCAGCCGAAAACACCCGTCGCGGAGGATCACCCGCCCGCTTAGCCGCGCCAGGTTGACGACAGCCGGCTGCCGGTCCTGACGCGGAAACACGCGCACATAGCGCTCAAGCGCGGGATCGATCGATCGCGAATTGCGCGGCCCCGAAAAGCGCAGCTCAAGCCGGTCGGGCATTGTCCAGCGCTCCCGCTCAGCGATCTCGCGAAAACCAGCTTCATCAATGTTCATGTCGAACATGACCTTACCATCGAACTCGTACACCCCGCCGCCGCCGACAAGACGATAGGGCTCGAACCGCCCCCACCATTCATCGAAGATCGGTTGCAGTTCCTCGGTCGGGATTCCGCCTTCACGGAAGGTGAAGCGTGGATCACGGGTGTAGCGGGCAAGCGTGGCTGCGGCGTTCTGGCGAAACTGAAACGCGAAACGCGGAGCCGGATCGCGAACAATGCGCATACCCACGTAATTGCCCCGCTCGGCTGCCTGGATACGCTGATCAAGAACTTGGGCTGCGGCAGTCGCATTATCATCCGGGTTCATCATCATCTCGCGGGCCATAACTGCTTCGCTGGTCATTGGCAGTGGCGTGGGCTTTCCATCCGCAGGTGGGGGCGGTGGTGGTGGTGGTGCAGCGTTGATCGGTCCTGTAGCAGGCGCGGACAGGATTGTGGCGTAGCCAGAAGGGCCGATTGAAGCGCCTCGGGGAACAAAGTTCGGAACCGACCCGACTGGCGAGGCTTGGTTTCCGATTGCACAGCCACCAAGCGCCAACATCCCAAAAAGCGGAAATGACAAAACCGATAGGCACCTGCTTGTCCGTGGGGTCATGAGATTATCAAAACTCCCGTTATCTTGCCCGCAACGCCATCCTCTTAGTCTGATGCACAAATTACAAGTTTTGCATCAGACTGGAAAGCGCCGAAATCTGCGCCTTTCCGTGATGCAAAAATCTGATGCACATCCTGGCGCTGTTCTGGTGCCCGGGTCGCCGTTTCAGGCCCCATTGCCCTGATGCAAAATTTTTGATTTTTGGATCAGAGCGCCCGCTAGTCATCTGTGGGATGACGTCAAATTGAAGGCGCTCGCCCACTCTATCGTTCTGCGCCACCCATTGCTCGATTTCGCCGGAAACCCATCAGGGCTGTGTCGTTCTCCTTAAACCGAAAGGAGACTCCAAAATGGCAGACACCGACATTGCTACCGATGAAACCAACCGACTGATCGCCTCCAACAAGGTCGAGGGCACGGCGGTCTACGACCGCAATGGCAACCGGCTCGGCTCGGTTTACAACTTCATGGTCGATAAGCGCGCAGGCCGCGTCGAATATGCGGTCATGTCCTTTGGCGGCTTCCTCGGCATCGGCGAGGAATATCATCCGCTGCCTTGGGACCAGCTCACCTATGACACGAACCAGGGCGGCTATGTCGTCGATCTGACGAAGGAACGGCTCGAAGGCGCGCCGCGCTATCGGGCGGGCGAGGAACCCGCCTTCGATCGGACCTATGGCGAGCAGGTCTATGGCTATTACGGCTCGACCTATCCCATCTGAGACGGAGGGACGGCGGGGAACCCCGTCGTCCTCCGCTTTCGTGATTATGAACGATGATGACGATCCCTCGGAGCTGCCGTGTCCGATTCCCCTCATCATGAAGCGCTGAAAACCTTGGGAGACGCCCTCAAAGCAGGGCCGAAGGCTCTCGCCCGCAGCACTGGCGCCGCAGGCCGGACGAACTTTGTGGATCGCCTTACGACGCTCGCGCACCAACTCGATATTGGTGGTCACGGCGGGGCGAAAGAGGTGTATGAGGCAGCCTCGATCATCGCAAGGATGCAGCGGAACCAAGAAGACGCAAAAAGCGATGGTTGGTCAGTCGCCGACCATGAGGCCATTGCGGGCCTGAAAGGCATCGAGACCAAGCTTCTGAAACTCGCAAATGGCGTTGAACAATGAGCATCTTGGCTGGCCGCATCGGCCACCAATTTTAGGACCGGCTTCTCACATCCTTTGGGAGGAGTAGTCCGCTGCGGCGATTATGCCGCCTCGGTCTGGTAGAGCTGCGCCTCACGGTTGATAAGGATATCGGCCAGGAACCAGTAGGCCTCCCCCCAAGCGTTCAGAATCTCATCGGTTGCCGCCTCGCCCAATATGTCGCGGATCGCCGGCAGCAGCGCATTGGCGACCGCAGGATAATGTTCGGGCTTGATATGGGTCTCGACATGGCGCGCGGCGATGCGCTCGATCGCGGGTTTCAGCACGTCGAGCTTATCGACGTTCTGCGCGAAGGCGAGGATCGCGGCCGCTAGCCGCTTAGGCTGCGCGCCGGATTCGTGCGCGGCCATGTCGAACAGCGCCTTGATCTCCGGATCGACGAACAGGCGCTGATACATGCGCGTGGTAATCTCCACGCCGTGCTGCTGGAGCGCAGGCGCCGTAGCTTTCACCAAAGCCATTGTTTCGGGGGAGAGCGGTTTGGACATACAGATGTGCTCCGGATTTCAGGACCCTGACAAAAGAGACGATCAAAGTGGCGAGAGGGATCCAGTCGGGCATGGAGTGCGGGCCGGAGAGACAGGCATGCGCGATGAACCCAAGGCTTAGCGGCGGGGTATCCTGTATCCGGATCGATCATAGCTCGACCGCAGTCATAGGGGCGAGCAAGGTCCAAACGACGCCCGAGACGGGAAATTCCAGCTCGGCACGACCGCGCAAGCTGCGGCTCGCGGCCGTGCATATCAGCCGCGACCCAAAGCCCCGCCGCTCGGGCCTGACGACTGGCGGGCCGCCACGTTCGGCCCATCGCATCCAAAGCTCGGCCTCGGTGCCCGATCCCAGCACTTTCCACGTCAGCTCGATCGTGCCTGTTTCGTTGGACAGCGCACCATATTTGATCGCGTTCGTTGCCAGCTCGTGAAAGGCGAGGGTCAACGTCATCGCCGCCTTGGGGCCGATCGTGACCGTGGGGCCGTCGAGGCGGAGCCGCTCCGCGTAGAGGGTGAAGTGGCCCAGCGCATTTTCCGCCAGCGCGGGCAGGGGCGCCGCCTGCCAGTTGTGGGATAGAAGCTGCTCGGTCGCGTTGCCCAGCGCCGCCAATCGCTCGTCAATGGTCGATCGGGCGTCTTCGATCGAATCGGCCGCCTGCAAGCTCTGGCTGACAAGGGAACGAACGACAGTGAGAATGTTCCTGAACCGATGCTCAAGCTCACGAATCCGGGTTTCAGTATCGACCATAACTCTACGTGCCCCCTACCCGGCTACTTAGAGCAATCGGGAGCCCAGGACGAACATTTTGCACGTTCGCGTGGAGCACAGAGCCAGACGGCGCGTTGCTGCGCTGATCGGTGGAACGGCTGCGTAAATGCTTGGTGCGGCATGACTAAACAAGACGGGATCAGCGGCCTTCGCGTGCTGGTTGTCGAAGATGATTATTGGGTCGCGGCTACGCTGGTTGAGATAATATCTGAAGCCGGCGCGGAAATCGTCGGCCCTGTCGATTGCGTGCGGGATGCCCTCGCGGCGCTGGACTCGTCGCCTCATGTCGCCAGCCTCGATGTGCAACTTGGCTCCGAAACCTCGTTCCCGATCGCGGACGAACTGGACCGTCGCGGCGTGCCCTTCATCTTCGCCACGGGTGCGGCCAGCATGATCCCGGCTGCCCACGCCTCACGCCCGACCTGCCACAAGCCCGCTTCGCGCGAGCTGCTGATCGGTGCGCTTTCTCGCGCGCTCAACCCTGCCTAACAGGGTTGCGTCACTGACGCGATGCAAGAGGCTCAAAAGGAAACGCCTCCTCGTCGTCCAGCAGCTCGCCGGGTTGCATCGGGCCGGCTCCGGTCGCGGCGTCGATCGCGGCTTGCAAATGGACCGCGGTGGCCGTCGCGCCTCGACCTCTCCGATCCAGTTGGGCCAACGCCATCTTCATAAGCGAGAGGGCCGTGTCGTCGTTCGTCATAGACATGCCTCGATGGGAACCCGGGGCCTTGACGGAACAGGGGTGCCCCGGTCTCGATCGGTCATTGCGCGGCCGATCTCCACGGCGTTCTTCCCAGCGCGCTTGACCGCGTACATGAGCTGATCGACCGCATGCATCAACGAGGGTTCGTCACGCGGGGTATCGGGCGAGATGAGCAGCGCGCCCATGCTGCACGTCACCGGATGAGGCGTGCCGGCCAGAACCGATGACAGGCGCTTGTGGAGCAAGCGGGCGAAATACACCCCTTCCTCGGCCGAATGGACGGGAAGCAAAAAGGCGAACTCGTCGCCGCCGATCCGGCCGAAATCGTCCTCGCGCCGGATGGTCTTCCGTGCGCCCTGCGCGAAGGCGCGCAGCACCTCGTCGCCGGCAACATGGCCGTGGCGGTTATTGATGCCCTTGAAATCGTCGAGATCGAGGATCGCGAGCAGGAAGGATTGCCGGGCAGGCACCGCTAGATCGAGACGATGGATCAGGCGTTCGCGGAACGTCTCCTTGTTGAGCGCATCGGTCATGCGGTCGCGCGCCGCCAGGTGGTGCTCCCGATCAAAGGACCGGCGGAAGCTGAGAACGATGGCGGCGACGAAACCATAGGTGACGGCGCGCACGGCCATCCTTGCCCCGAGCAGGGCGGGGGAGAGCCCTGGAAGTTCGGCGAGATGCGGCACGACGGCGAGGACCGCCGCGACGATCGCCACCAAATAGCCGGCGCGGCCTCCCAGCGCCCAGCAGGCGGCGCAGACGATCGGGATATAGAGCGGCGCGAGACCAATCCGGGGAAAATGCGCGTTCGCCAGCGCCAGCGCCGTGACGCTGAGGAGGATCGCGAACCAGGCGCGTTCGCGCGGCAGGGAATGACGACGATCGGCGAGGCGGCCGACAGGCAGATGACTACTCACGCATGTCCTACTCGGTCAAAGGGTTCTCCAAGCTCATTCCCGCCCCAACTGTTCCTGTTCAGCCGGCGGCACGCCCCATTTCGGAGACGTGCCGGCCACTGAACCAGGTGTTGGAAACCTGAAACACGTCAGGCGCGGACGCCTTTGGCCGGGTGGCTTGGACATGCGCGCCCGCCACCCGGTCGATGAAGCTCGACCGGCTCGTGTTTCAGGAGGTTTCCACGCCTCCACCCGCGTCTCCGCAGGTGCGCGCACGCTACCGGCAAACTGTTAAGAAAAGCAATAAGCTGACAGGCACACCGGGGATCAGCCGATCTTGACGCCCCGCCAGTCCCGTTTTTTCCGCAGGTGGATGGGCCGCTTGGCCGCTGGTGGGTGCATATCGCGATCGGTCCTGTCGGCCAGCAGCGGCGTCGATCGCTCCTCGATGAGGGCGCGCAGCCGAGTCCGCCCGCGTGCGATGCGGCTCTTGAATGTGCCTGGGGCAATGCCGAGCTGCGCCGCGCCATCCTCGATGGACACGCCCTGGCTCGCCAGCAGCACCGCCTCGCGTTGGTGGGGCGGAAGCTCGCTGAGCGCCCAATCCGTATCCCGCAGCCAGACGGCGAGGCTCTGGGTCTCGTCCACCCGTAGCATGCGGTCGCGCGCCTCTTCGGGCAGGTCGGCATGAAAGCGGGCGCGGCGGCGACCGGTGAGAAAGCTGTTCTTCATCACGGTCCGCGCCCAGGCGGCGAGGCTTGTTCCCGCCGCGAAGCTGGCGCGCGCGGTCCAGCACCGGAGCATGGTGTCCTGCAGAAGGTCGTCGGCATCGGCGCCGCCTCCAGTCAGTCGCCGCGCATAGGCGCTTAGCGCCGCCGCCTGCTCGATCAGCGCTGCTCCGAACGCATCATCGGGCATGGCGATCGGCAAGGGAACACGGGCAGGCACATCGGGCGGCATCTCATTCTCCGGGCAGGGCTCTCCTGCCCTCAAGATATAGGGGGTGCGAGCCGCCGATGTTGCCAGCCAGACCGCTTCAAGGCCCGCTTCGTCCCGTCTCGGTCGATCGGGGCTGCGCGCGTGCTATGGGGCTTCCATATCGCAATCGGAGAGAGACGATGGAGCGCCTGTTTCCGCGCGCCTTGATAGCGTGCATTCGTGAGGCTCGGCCGCCGACGCCGCAGGAGCTTGCATCGATGGCCGAGAAAATCTGGCGCGAGGCTTTTCCAGAGCGTCCATTTCGACACGCGCGCGCCATGACCATCGCCGCCGTAGCGCTCACAGGCGAACGCCAGACGTGCAAGGGACCGCCGGCATCCTGTCCCGCTGAACCATTTCCAGCTAGAATGCGGAGCGCTACGGTTGGCCGATGGTCGCCAGGGCTGGGGTCCGGTGAGAGGATGGACAAAAACGTACGCTAAGGCTGGCGCCATGTTGGTTGGATGCGCAAGGGTCTGAACCGATCACGGGGTTTGTCGATTTCGCTCCAGAGATAGTCGCCGGTGAGGCCAATATGCTCCCAGCCCAGGGGGGGCGACATGGGTAACCAACTCGTCTGGCACCTCGATGCCGTTATTACGCAGATGACGAATGGCGCGATCGAGATAGACGGTGTTCCATAACGTCACGGCTGCGGTAGCGAGGGTCAGGCCGGATGCCCGATGTCGCTGGTTCTCAAAGGTGCGGTCGCGCAGCTCGCCGAGACGGTTGAAGAAAATCGCGCGGGCGAGCGCGTTGCGTGCCTCGCCCTTGTTGAGAATGCTGCCGGTGCGGCGGCGCTGTTCGGGATCATCGAACCAGTCGAGCATGAACAGGGTGCGCTCGATCCGCCCGATCTCCCGCAAGGCGCGCGCGACGGGGTTCTGGCGCGGATAGCCGGAGAGCTTGCGCAGCATGGCCGAGGCGCTGACAGTGCCAGCGCGGATTGAAGCTGCGAGACGCAAGGTTTCGTCCCAATTCTCTTCGATGGCGCGAACATTGATCGGACCGGCGACAAGTGCGCGAAGGGTCGGCCAGGGGTCGAGCGGTGATAGGCCGTAAAGGCGGCGCTCGTTGAGATCGCGGATACGCGGGGCGAAGCGGAAACCGAGCAGATGGCGAAGCCCGAACACATGATCGACGGCGCCGGCGGTGTCCGTCGCGTGCTCCCGGATCACCAGTTCGCTTTCATGATCCAGCAAGCCATCGAGAACGTGGGCGGCCTCTCCGGCATTGGCGGCGATGACCTTGGTGTGGAACGGCGTGAATCGGTCGGTCACATGGGTGTAGAACAGCACGCCGGGTTCCGAACCGTAGCGGGCATTATGATCGGCCCGCGCTTCCCCGCGCCCGCCTGCCCGGAAGAACTGTCCATCAGACGACGATGTATCGCCTGGCCCCCATACGCTCGCCAACGGATGCGCGGTGTGGCAATCGACGATCGCCGCCAGCGCCGAGAGATAGGTTTCGTCGCGCACATGCCATTCCGCCGTCCAGCGCAGGCGCGCCAGGGTCAGCCCGCGTGAGCTTTCCGCCATGCGGCCCAGCCCAAGATTGGTTGCATCGGCCAAGATCGCCGCCATCAGCGCGGATTGATCTGAGGCCGGCGCTCCGCTTCGGACATGGACGAAGTGATCGGAGAAGCCGGACCAAGCCGCCACCTCGACCAGCAGATCGGTGATCCGCACGCGCGGCAGCATCGCGTAGAGTCTGGCCTTCAATGTCTCGGCATCGTCGGATACGATGCGGCGGAAGGGAGAAATCAGCAGTTGCCCGCGCTCAATGGTGACATCGGTCAACTCATCTGCCTCCGCCGCCCGCTCGACCTCGCTCATGCGCTTGGTCAGCAGTGTCCGCCGTTCGTCGATCCATGCCGTAAAGTCGGGCACCACGGCCAGATTGAGAGTGTTGTCCGCGCGCATGTTCTCGAACGCTGGCACGGGCAGGAGATAGTCGTCGAGCGTCCGGTAGGCCCGGCTGCCGTCCACCCAGATACTGCCTGAGCCGATGCGCTCGCGCAGATGGACGATCACCGCTATCTCATAGGCCCGCCGGTCGATCGTTCCTCCCTCCGACTGCACGACCTTGCGCCAGCGCGGCTTGATGAAGCTCGTCGGAACCTGCTTCGGGAGGACCGAACGGCCATCACGATACATTTTCTTCAGCGTCTCGACGGCCGAGAGCAGCGGGTCGCCTGCACGCGACGCGCGAAAGGTGAACGCGGCGAGGAAGGTCGGCGCGAACTTGCGGGCAGCGGGGGTAGCGCTCCACCACTTCCTCAAGGCCGTCGTCGCCTGCCCGGGTGAGATCCTCCGCGCAGCGGACGCTGCGCACGAGTTCATCCCACCCCATACGATCCTCGATCGCCGCGAAGGCATCGCCCCCATCGGCATAGGCGTTGAGCAGTAGGCGGCCGAGTTGAACGTGAACGCGCGCGGTGTCCTTTAGCAGCTTTGCCTGCCCCAGTAATCGATCCGATCGGGTGCGATCGGCGCGGCGGAACAGCGATCCCACCATCTTTTCGACCATGACAAGTGCGGCGTCGGTCAACGCTGCTTCCATTTCGATGGCGAATGCCGTGAGCATCGCAAGGCGTCGAGACCGTTCGAGACGGCGAAGGTGCTGGGCGGTGACGACGCCGGCGGTTCGCGCGATCACGGCATAGCGTGCGGCATGGATGCGGCGGGCGCGGTCCGCCGTGATCCCGATGGCCCTCACCGTGTCAAGCCTAGCGACAAGGGCTTTCAGGTTCGATGCCGAGGGAGATTCCGACCAGTCGCGTATCCAGCCAAGCGGGGTGCGGCCGTGATCGTCAGAGGTGACAAGCTGCTCCAATGCAGCTTCTTGTTCGGCCGAACAGTCGCGGATCAGACCGATATTGGCGGCTTTGCGCGCTTGCGTTCGGGCGATGAGAGCGAGACGTTCGAGTGTCGATGCAGCAGGCAGGACGATACGTGTCCGTCGTCAGAACATTCGGCACAACTCGCGGCGTAGATTAGCGGAGTGCGGA